>NZ_JBNDHT010000198.1:0-9176 GCF_056755115.1 Rhizobium sp. SVR5-2C
AATACTGGCGCGCTCCACCCGCTTCGGGCTCCAGCTCGACCGCCATCATCAGGCCGCGGCCGCGCACATCCTTGACGATGTTGGAGCGGATCGACTTCAGCCCGTCCAGGAAGTATGCGCCCATTTTCTCGGCGTTTTCGATCATCCCTTCTTCGGTCAGCACCTTAAGTGCCGCGCGCGCGACGGCGCAGGCGAGGGGATTACCGCCGAACGTCGAGCCGTGCTGGCCGGGCTTCAGGACCCCAAGAACCTCCGAATTGGAAAGGACGGCCGATACCGGGTAGAAGCCGCCGGACAGCGCCTTCCCGATCAACGTCACATCGGCTTCGATGCCTTCATGCTCCTCTGCCAGGAGTTTGCCGGTGCGGCCGAGGCCCGTCTGGATCTCGTCCAGGATCAGCGTCACGTTGTTTGCCGTGCACAATTCCCGGACGTGCTTGAAATAGCCAACGGGTGGGATGACGACGCCGGCTTCTCCCTGGATCGGCTCGATGAGTGCCGCAACAGTATTCTCGTTGATCGCGGCCGCAAAGGCTTCGCTGTCGCCGAAGGGAATGGTTCGGAAACCGGGCGTGTAGGGTCCAAAGCCGGTGCGGGCGTCCGGATCGGTGGAGAAGCTGATGATGCTGAGCGTCCGGCCATGGAAATTATCCGAGCAGACGATGATCTCCGCCTTGCCCTCCGGGACGCCCTTCACCTCGTAGCCCCATTTGCGAACCGCCTTGATCGCTGTCTCCACGGCTTCGGCACCGGAATTCATCGGCAGGATCTTGTGAGAGCCGGTGAGCGCCGCCAGCTCCTCGTAGAGATGCGCGAGCTGGTCGTTGCGGAATGCGCGCGACGTCAGCGTGAGCTTTCCGGCCTGCTCGACCATCGCCGCAAGGATCTTCGGATGGCAGTGCCCCTGGTTGACCGCCGAATAGGCGGAAAGGCAATCGAGGTAGCGGCTGCCGTCGGTGTCCCAGACGTAGACGCCTTGACCGCGCGTCAGGACGACATCGAGCGGCTTGTAGTTATGGGCGCCAAGCTGCTGTTCGGTAGCGATCAGGTTTGCGGATGTGGTCATTGCCGTTTCCCCCCTTATGCGGCGCGTGTCGGACGATCGAAGATGCGGCGGCCAAAGAGGCTTGCCGTCAGCTCCACGAGAATGCGGGCACTCTTGCCGCGATCGTCCAGGAAGGGATTGAGCTCCACGAGATCAAGGGACGAAACGAGCCCGCTGTCGGAGAGCATTTCCATGACGAGGTGGGCCTCGCGGAACGTCGTGCCGCCGGGAACGGTGGTGCCGACACCCGGTGCGATGTCCGGATCAAGGAAATCGACATCCAGGCTGACATGCAGCAGGCCGTTGGCCTCTTTGATCGTGCTGAGGATGTGGCGCATGATGGCTGCGATGCCCTGTTCGTCGATGGAGCGCATATCGAAAACATTGACACCGCGCTTCTGAACTTCTTCCCGCTCACGTGGATCGATGGAGCGGATGCCGACCTGAAACACGTTTCGCGGATCGACCAAAGGCCGGTCCTTGGGCAGGATTTCCGCCAATTCCGCATGGCCGCTGAAGAAAGCGACGGGCATGCCGTGCATGTTGCCCGAAGGCGATATCTCCGGCGAATTGAAGTCGGAATGGGCATCCAGCCACAGCACGAACAGCGGACGGCCTTTTTCGGCGGCGTAACGTGCCATGCCGGAGACGCTGCCCATCGACAGGCTGTGGTCGCCCCCCAAAATCAGCGGAAAACGGCCAGCCGCCGCGGCGTCATAGGTGCTGGCTTCAAGCGCACGCGTATAAGCGCCGATGAGGCGCAGGTTGTGCGCCTTGGGATGGTTCGGAAGATCCCGTGCCGGAACAACGCGGATGTCACCCTCGTCGCGCACATCGTGACCAAGGTCGATCAGGGTCTGGTCCACACCGGCGATGCGAAGGGCTGCCGGGCCCATTGCCGCGCCGCGCCGCCCTGAGCCCTCTTCCACTGGAACGCCGATGAGCGTGACTGAGCGAGATTGAACTTCCATTCTGAGGCTCCCTGGGGCACCGGATTTCGACTTTGGATTCGAACCTATATTCGGATATCGGCGTGACAGCAAAAAGATGGAAAAGTGTCAGAAGATAAGCTCTATTATACACTTTGCTAAGTGCTTTTCGACAAAGTGATCGCAATGGATGACCTTGACCAAGAACTCCTCAGCGCGCTTCGGCACAATGCCCGAGCGCCCATATCGTCCCTTGCCGCGATGACCGGTGCGTCGCGCGCAACGGTAGCCGCTCGCATGGAGAGACTGGTTGCCAACGGCACCATTGCCGCCTTCACGATCCGAACCGGTCACGAGACGCGCGCTGCCGGCGTTCGCGCCATCGTCATGATCGAGGTCCTCGGCAAGTTGGCCGACCGGGTGGCTGATCAGTTGCGCGGGCTCCCCCAGGTGCGGGCGCTGCACAGCACCAATGGCAAATGGGACTTTGTCGCTGAGCTCGAGGACCGGGACCTTGTCTCTTTCGATGAGACGCTCCGCCGCATCCGGCTCATCAATGGAATCAATTCGACCGAAACCAATATCCTGCTGAAGACCAGCAAGACCGGGTTCTAGGGTCAGCAGTAGATCCTGACCCTAGTATTCGTGCTCGTAAAAGACGCCAGCTTCGCCGGCGCCATCCCCGCCCGCGGCGCCACGCAGCTTCACGCCGCGGCCGACATCGAGATTGATGATCGCCTTGGCTCCAGCTCTTCCGCCCTGCTGCAATTCGAAGTAGGTGCGTTCATTCAGGTAGCGCCCGACACTGACGCTCGTCTGGCCCCGTTCATCGGTGCTGATGTTGAGGTCATCGACACCAAGCTGATTGCGAAGCCCCTCGAAAAGCGAGGTAGAACGGCCCCCCGCCAGCTGGCTTACGGCATCGGCGAGCTGCGCGATCTGAACCGGCGAGAGCTTTGACATGGACTGGCCGAAGATCAGCTGCGCCAGCACCTCGTCCTGCGGCAAGGTCGGCGACGACGAGAAGGTGATCGAGGGGTCGGTCGCAAGTCCGGTGACATCGACTGTGAGCGTCGTGTTTCCGGACACCGATGTCGCCTCCATATCGAGCGCCGGCGTCAAATCGCCGGCAAAGGTAATGCGGCTCCTGTCGGTAAAGGTCAGCCGCCGGTTAAGGATGGTCAGCCGTCCGCGGCGCATTGTGAAGCCGCCGGAAACGATGGGCGTTGCGGCGGTTCCTCTGATCGTGACGCTGCCGCCGAGTTCCGAATCGATGCCGCGGCCACGGACGAAAATCCGCGCCGGCGCATCAATCCGCAGATCGAGGCTGATCGTCGACTTCGCCCTGGGTCCTTGCTGGCTTTCATCACGCATCTGGGCGCGCACGGCGGGCGGCGCGTTGATGTGTCTGACATCGATCTCGCGCAAGGATGTCGGCAGCTTGTCCGGAACGGTGATCGATGCCTTTTCCACGTTCAATCTGCCGCTCAGGGTTGGGCTGGAGAGCAGGGGGCCGCGCAGACCGAGATTGCCGTTGACCGTCGCGACGAGGAGCGTTCCATCGACATAGACTGCCCTGTCGAGCCTGACCTCGATATTGGCCGGATAGCCGCTGCCTGGCCGTATGCCGATCGTGCCGCTTGCGGCAATGCTGCCGCCGCTCGCAAGATTGCCGCTCAGGCGGGAGATCGTAGCCTGCTCGCCATTCATGCTGATGTTGGCGGTGACGTTATTGAGCGCGAGATTTCTGCGGACATCGACCAGCCTCGCGCCGCTCGTTGCGATGGTCCCATTGATCAAGGGGGCGGCAGCCGTGCCGGCGACACGGAGGTCTATGTTGGCCGTGCCGTCGGCGACAAAACCCTGCTGCGCCAGCTGTGCGCCAAACATTGCAAATGGGACGTTGCCGCGAACTTGCAGGTTGAGGGCGCGATTGCCGGTGATCGCAACGCTGCCTCCACCCTGCATGGAGAGGCCGCTGCCGCCCCTAAGGTTGCTATCGATCGTCAGAGTGTTGTCGGTGAGGTTGCCGCTTGCAGCTATTGCGAATGGCGGAAGCCCGGCCCCTCTTGTGTGGCTCGTCGCCGCGTCCCTCCAGTCGAGCTTGAAATCAACTTTTGGTGCAGACAGCGGCCCTGATACCGAAGCGGTCCCGGAAACCCTTCCTTCTGCAGCAAGGCCAGGCACGAAGCCGTTTGCGACGCTCGCCGGAAGATTGGAGAGATCGGCCTTAACATCCAGGTTCTTGACCGTCGTTCCCTCGATCATGGCATTGCCACCGGCTTTCAGTGACACGTTGCCGGCGCCATTCAGATCGGCATTGAAGTCGAGCCGGTTGTTTGCGAGCCTGCCCGCGGCATTCAGCCCGAGCTGCGACAGGCCAGCCCTTCTGGTCTGGCTGGTCGCGGCATTCTTCCAATCAATTTTGAAGTCGGCTGTCGGCGAGGCCAGGCTTCCTGACGCGGTGACCGTTCCTGAAACGATGCCTTCCGCTGCAAGGCCCGGCACGAAGTTGTTGGCGAGGGCCGCCGGGAGATCGGCAATCGCCGCATCGACCCTCAAGCTTTCGACCGTCTTGCCTGCAATCGCGACATTGCCGGTTGCCTTGAGCGAAGCGCCGTCAGCGCCGCGGGCATTCGCGTCGAAATCGAGCCTGTTGTCGGTGAACTTACCGCTTGCAGTAAGGTCGAGCGGCGAGAGTCTGGCGCTCTTCGTCTGGCTGGTCGCCGCATTCTTCCAGTCAATTTTGAAATCGGCTGTAGGCGAGGCCAGGCTCCCCGAGGCCGTAACCGTTCCGGAAATGATGCCTTCTGCTGCAAGGCCCGGTACGAAATTGTTGGCGATACCGGCAGGAAGATTGGCAATGGCTGTATCGACCTTCAGGGTTTCGACAGTCTTGCCCGCAATAGTCGCATTGCCGGTGGCCTTCAGCGAGGCCCCGTCAGCGCCGCTGGCATTCGCATTGAAATCGAGCTTGTTGTCGGCAAACTTTCCGCTTGCGGTAAGGTCCAGCGACGAGAGTTTGGCGCCCTTGGTCTGGCTTGTCGCCAAGTCCCTCCAATCAAGCTTGAAATCAACGGTAGGCGACGAGGGTGTCCCGGAGGCAGTAACCGTTCCAGACACAATGCCGTCGGCTGCCAGGCCCGGCACGAAGCCGTTTGCGATGCTTGCCGGAACGTTGCTGATGTCGGCGTTAATATTCAGACTCTGGACCGTTTTTCCAGCAACGGTGACGTTACCTGACGCGTTTGCGGTCACCCCGTCTGCGGCATTGGCATTTGCATTGAAGTCGAGCTTGTTATCGGCGAATTTGCCGGTGGCGCTCAGGCCCAGTGATTTCAATCCCGCGCTCTTGGTCTGACTTGTCGCGGCGTCCTTCCAGTCGAGATCGAAATCGACAGCCGGTGCCGCAAGCGTTCCTGCCGCCTTGGCGGTTCCGGAGAGGGTACCTTCGGCGGCGAGCCCGGGCATGAAGCTATTTGCAATGCTCGCGGGGACATTGGCGAGGCTGGCGTTCACCTGCAGATTTTGGACCGCCGTACCGGCGACCGTGACATTGCCATCCGCCTTCAGGCTGAGATTGGCTGCGCCAGTGAGGTCCGCATTGAAGTCGAGCTTGTTGTCGGCAAATCTGCCGGCGGTATTCAAGCCGAGCGATTTCAATCCGGCGCTTTTGGTCTGGCTTGTGGCCGCGTCCTTCCAAGCAAGGTTGAAATCGACGGCTGGCGCAGCAAGCGTGCCCGACGCCTTGGCCGTTCCGGAGATCGTGCCTTCGGCCGCGAGCCCCGGCACGAAGCTGTTGGCAACATCCGCCGGGACATTATTTAGGTCAGCATTGACCTGCAGGCTTTGCACCTCGGTACCGGCAATCACGACATTGCCGTCTGCCCTCAGGCGCATCCGGTCTGCGCCGGCCAGATTGGCGTCGAAGGCGAGCCTGTTATCGGCAAATTTACCGGTCGTGCTGAGACCCAGCGGAGCAAGGCCGGCGCGTCTCGTCTGGCTTGTGGCGGCGTCCTTCCAATCAAGATCGAAATCGACCGCTGGAGCAGCGAGCGTTCCAGAAGCTGTCACTTTCCCGGTGATCGCACCTTCGGCAGCAAGGTCCGGAACGAAGCCGTTTGCCATTTTTGCCGGAAGATTGACGACATCGGCGTCGATTTTCAGGCTCTGACCGCCTGTTCCGGCGACGACGATATTCCCCCGTGCCTTCAAGGCCAAATCATCGGCGCCATCGAGCGTTGTGTCGAAGTCGAGGGTGTTGTCGACGTATTTCCCGGTCGCCGCGATATCGAATGGCGCCAGTCCTGCGCGCTTCGTCTGGGCGACCTCGGCGTTTTTCCAATCAAGCTTGAAATCGGCAATCGGCGCTGCAGGCGTGCCTTTGACAGATCCGGTGCCGGAAATGGCGCCTGCCGCATCCAGATTCGGAACGAAGCTGTTGGCGAGGCTTGCCGGGAGTTCTTTGATATCGGCGGCGATGTCGAGCGTCTCGCCCGCTGAGCCGCTGACCGTGACCGAACCGTTCCCGGTCTTGATCGCAAGGTCGTTCAGCATGGCCCTGCCGTTCGCAATCGCGATCTCGGCGGGGTGGGAGAGTTCAACTGGAATATTGCGCGGCTTGCCGGAGAACCGGTCGAGCCGGATCGTCATGTTGCCGGCGCTTGCTTCAACATTTCCCGCAGCAAGCAGCGGATTGTTATCGTATGCAGCCTTAAGATCGAAATTCGTGCGGTTCTGCTGCTGCACGAAGGTCAGCGTCGGTGCCGCGAGCTTGTTCGTGCCCGACGAAATCTCGTCGGCGCTGACGACACCGTTGGCGGCCAATGCTCTCAGATCGGTGACAGTGACATTGATGTGGGGCCGTATGATGGAAAGCGTGTCGCGCTGTATCCGATTTCCTGCGGCCGTGACCTTGAGCCCGATCTTGCCGGCGTCGTTCGTAATGTTGAGCGTGCCCTTGAGGTCACCTTGTGCCTTCTGGCCGCCAAACATCGCGAGCAGGCCTATATCGGGGAAATCGAACTCAAGCGTGCCCGTCGGCTCGAAGCCTGGAGAAAATTGCAGGCTGCCTTGCAGGCGGTTGCTGGCGACATCCGCCACCAGGGACGGAATGCTAATGGCGCCGGCTGCAGACTGCACGTTGGCATTGATGGCGATCGGCTGGCTGTCGATGGCGCCCTTTCCGTCCACGGTCGCTCGCGGCGCGGCAGGGTCGGCATTGCCGAATATCTCAACGTTGAGATCGCTGATCGTGCGGCCGGCAGTGCGTAGTCTCGCGGCGCTGACACTCGCCTTTATGACCGGTGCCGTTATCGAGCCGCTGGCATCGATCGCGTAGCTCGCCTCGCCTTCGGCGTTTTCTGTTAACTTCCTCAGGTCGGGCAGCCGCCCGGAAAGAGTGGCCGCGATGTTGTCGCCATCCAGCGTCACAGTGCCGGCGGCTTCGACCGTTCCAGATTTGATGGCGAGATTTGAAAGACTGATCTTCGAAGGAATCGTCCCGGAGACCTGCGTTTCGATAGCGATCGGCGTATCGAAACGCTGAGCAATGGCGGGTGGCAGCGCCGCCGGCTGGACGACGAGCTTTGTATTTCCCGTCAGCGTCTGATCGTCAAGCTTGTAGGTGCCGTTGACGGTACCGTTGGCATTGGCGCTCTCGAAAGTCGTGCCGTTGAAGCCTATGCCCTCAGGCGCGATCTGAAGTGGCGCGACGAGTGTCACGGGGCCTTGTACTGCTCGATTGATGTCAGGATTCGTGAACGTCGAATCGCCGGCGACCATCCGCAATTGAACGGCACCGGCGCGCTGCGTCAGATTGAAGGCTTCGCTCTTGGCGGTCAGCTTCACGTTGCCGATCGTCGCCTCTGGCAATGTCGCCGCATCAAGAGAGGCACTGGCGTTCAGTCGTGCCGTCTGCGCATCGCCGGTCAGCGCCAGGTTGAGGCCGGTGATCATGAAGCGGGCTTCGCCATCAGCAAGCGGCCAACGAAAGTCGACCGGGCCCGACGTGCCGAGCACGTTGGCGTTGAGACTGTTGTTGCCCCGACGATCCAAGGTGCCTGATGCTGCAATAACGACGCTGCCGGTCGCTATGTTGCCGGTCTGAATATCGAGCTTGCCCTTGTTGTCGAAGGTGGCGGAGACGTCGATGTTCGTCTGGCCGGAAAACAATGGTCGAAAGGCCGGCGGAAGAAGAGTGCTGAGATCGCCACCGCCCTTAAGGTCAACGTGGTGCAAGCCGTCCGGCGTCAACGCGTGACGGCCTTCAATCGAAGCGCGCTGTTGGCCGTCGAGTGATGCCTGAAGGCGACCGTTCCAATCCGAGATCGGCCCATCGCCGTCGACGGCGAGATTGACAGCAGGATCGCCCGGCAGGGACAGGAAAGTTGCGAGCAGCCCTCCTTTCGGCTCAGTAAGCTGGGCCTTCAGCCGCAACTGGTTGCGATCTGGCCTGAACGCCATGTCGGCCAGAAGTTTGGCATCCGGCACATCCGGGCGGCCGACATTGATCGTGGCACTCCCGCCATTCCGGTCGGCCTTCAGATTGCTGCCGTCGGCCGTTAGCGTAAACGCGTGGCCCGCGAACTGCTCACTGAGATTGATGCCCGCGACGGCGATCTTGTCGACGTCGATCTTGATCGGCAGATTAAATCCGCCATCCTCGGCTGCTGTCCGTGATGAGGGAATGGTCCGCACCGGCTTTCGGATGACATTGATCGAGTCGACCAAGACCTCCTGCGCGTCGAATGTGCCGCGGAGGAGCGCCAAGGGGTTCCAGTCTATCGAGAGACCGTTGATCTGCGCGAACACTCCACGCGTATCGGAGACTGTTATCTCGGCCGCGCGCAGTCCGCCGCTCAGAAGGCTGCCAGGGTCGCGGACCTTGATCGTCATGTCCCGGTTCGAAAGGATTTCCGCAACCTGTTGCGTGATGATCCGGGAGCCGAAGGAGGTGAAGCCGAAGATCGCAATCGCGGCCGCAGCAAGAATCAGCACGACGCCGGTAGAAACACCGATCGCCTTTATGGTCCAATTCGCGAACTTCGTCAGTGCTTGCATGGAGGCGAAACTACCCCGTTTTTGTCACAGTTCGACGGTTGAAACACCGCGAGTACCGGCACTCTAGAAAGACTGCCCTATTCCGGCATAGATGCCAAAACTTGCACCATCTTCGTACTTGTTCAAAGGTACGGCAAAAT
>NZ_JBNDHT010000199.1:0-8894 GCF_056755115.1 Rhizobium sp. SVR5-2C
GGATATGACGAACAGCACCATGCCATAGGCAAGCGCGTCGACGGCTATGCTGAAGACTGTCTGCATGGAAATATCCCGGTGTTACGCGGCGACCTCGCCTGCCCATGCGGTTCCGGCGGGAATAGATCCCGCCGGGTCCGTCGCAGTTTCGAGGGGCCAGATATTACTTCGCGGCCGCAAGGCCCGGATCGCCCTGCTTTTCGAAGGTCTGGACTTCCTTGTTGATGTAGGTCCCGTCAGCGGCCTTGGCGACCTCGCGCAGGTAGATGTTCTGCGTGATGTGGCGGCTTTCCGGATCGATCGAAACCGGACCGCGTGGGCTCGTCCAGGAAAGCCCCTTCACGGCATCGACAGCCTTCTGCGCGTCCTGCTTGCCGCCGGTCGCCTCGATCATCTTGTAGATGACATACATGCCGTCATAGGCGCTGACGGCCGGGAAGGAAAGCTCGGCCTTGTCGCCGATCGCCTTGGCTGCGGCCTCGACGAAAGCCTTGTTCTCCGGCGAGTCGTGCGAGACGGCATAGTGGAAGGTCGTCTGGATGCCGAGCGCCGCATCGCCGAGCGCCGGCAGATCGGATTCCTGCGTCAGGTCGCCCGGGGCGAAGAACTTGATGCCGGCGTCCTTGAGGCCGTTTTCGTTATAGGCCTTGACGAAGCCGAGCGTCGTCGGGCCGGAGGGCAGGAAGGCGAAGACTCCCTGCGCGCCGGAATCCTTGATACGCTGCATGATCGGGCTGAAGTCGTTGGTGGTGAGCGGCATGCGGATCGCCTCGACCACCTGCCCGCCGGCCTTTTCGAAGCCCGCCTTGAAGGCGTTTTCGGCATCGACGCCCGGGCCGTAGTCGCTGACCACCGAGATCACCTTTTTCACGCCACTGTCGAACGCGACCTTGGCGATCGGCGTGGAGGTCTGCCAGGTGGTGAAGGAGGTGCGCACGACGAGCGGGCTCTTCGTCACGATCGCCGAGGTGGCGGCGTTCATGATCACCATCGGCACGTTGCCCTGCTTCAGGATCGGGGTGACGGCCATGGCATCCGGCGTAAAATAAAAGCCGGCGAGATACTGCACCTTCTCTTTGACGATGAGATCCTGCGCCTGCGCTTTCGACTGGGCCGGATCGGCCTGCGGCACATCGCGATAGATGATCTCGACGGTGTCATCGCCGACCTTGTTGCCGTTCATCGCCATGTAGGCGTCGATGCCGGCTTTGAAATTCTTGCCCTGCAGCGCGAACGGACCCGAAAACGGTCCGATGACGCCCACCTTGATCGTGTCGGCGTAAGCTGCGCTGCTCATGACAATTGCCGCAACGGCGGCGAGAACAAGCTTCTTCATGGTTCCTCCCCTGGATACTTGACCGGCTGGCGTGGAGCCAGCCGTGCTTGGTTTCAGTCTGTCATTCAAAACGGTAATGTAAAATGAAATAAGCCCCTGAATTCATAATTTTGCGGTGATGATTTCAGGTGCATCGGAAGTGCCGGGCCGAGCGGAAACGGTCTCCCGTTTCCTCGCGGTCGGCAGCAGACGATCTCGATCGGCGGAAGGCGGGACATCATCAATAGGCCAGCCCCACGTAGTTTTCCGCCAACGCCGTCGAGGCAGCGCGGGAATGGACGAGATAATCGAGTTCGGCCTCTTGGATCTTCTGGTCGAAATCGCTCGTATCGGGAAAGCGGTGCATCATGGTCGTCATCCACCAGGAGAAGCGGACAGCCTTCCAGACACGGGCGAGCGCACGCGCCGAATAGGCGTCGATGCCGGTGTTGGAATGGTCCTGGTAGTGTTCGACAAGGCCCGAAAAGAGATAGTGTACGTCGCTTGCCGCGAGATTGAGCCCCTTGGCGCCGGTCGGCGGCACGATATGGGCGGCATCGCCCACCAGGAAGAGCCGGCCGAAGCGCATGGGCTCAGCGACGAACGAACGGAGCGGAGCGATCGACTTCTCGAAGGAAGGTCCGGTAAACAGCGCCTCGGCATGGTGGACAGGCAGGCGCCGCCGCAGCTCGTCCCAAAAGCGCTCGTCGCTCCAGTCCTCGATCTTCTCGTCGAGGGAGCACTGGATGTAATAGCGGCTGCGGCTCGCCGAACGCATGGAGCAAAGCGCAAAGCCCCGCGGGTGGTTGGCGTAGATCAGCTCGTGATTGACGGGAGGCACGTCGGCAAGGATGCCGAGCCACCCGAAGGGATAGACCTTTTCGAAAGTGCGGATCGATTTCTGCGGTACAGCCTTGCGGGAAACGCCATGGAAGCCATCGCAGCCTGCGATGAAATCGCAGTCGATCCGATGCGTTATGCCGTCTTTTTCATAAGACACATAAGGAGAATGCCCGTCAAAATCGTGCGGCTGGACATTGGCGGCCTCGTAGACCGTCGGGGCACCGCTGATTTCGCGCCGCTCCATCAGGTCGCGGGTCACTTCCGTCTGACCATAGACCGTGACGCGCTTGCCGCCGGAGAGGCCATGAAGGTCGATGCGATGGTCCCGCCCGTCGAAGGCCAGTGAGAAGCCATCATGCGGCAGGCCTTCGGCATGCAGGCGTGCACCGGCCTTCGCTTCGTCCAGCAGGCCGACCGTGCCCTCTTCCAGCACGCCAGCCCGCACGCGGCCGAGAATGTAGTCTTTGCCCACCCGATCAAGAATGACGTTGTCGATGCCGGCTTCCGTCAGAAGCTGACCGAGCAGCAGACCCGAAGGTCCCGAGCCAATGATGGCGATCTGGGTCCGCAACCGTTTCCTCCCTGCAACCCCGCGTTTTGACAAACTCTGCCCGTTAGCGCTGGAGGCAACAATGGACATTCCAGCCGAAAAACTGCACTAATCGAACATTCGTGGCGGAGGAGACCAATGGCGAGACATGTTCCGACCTATGAGCTTTACGGCGAAAACACCGGCAAGGAGCCGTATTTTTGGCTGCATTGCGAAACGATTCCCTCTCGCAGCAGTCTCCACCACTGGGAAATCCGGCTTCATCGCCATGAGAGTTTCTTTCAGATATTGTACATAGAGGCCGGATCGGGCGATGCGATTTTTGGCGAAGTCAGCCATGCCATTCGCCCGCCTGCGGTCGTGACTGTTCCTCCGAGGCTCAATCACGGTTTCCGCTTCTCGCGCGATATCGACGGCCTGGTGATCACGATCGTGAGTTCTCAGCTCAGCCATCTGCACAGTCATCGAAGCCGTCTTGGCGAATGGCTCGCCGCACCGCATCTCACGCCGCTCGATCCAGGAAGTGCCGATGCCGCCTATGTGATGCAGACGCTCGAGCGTCTCGGCAAGGAGTATGAGGACCGCCGCAGCGGCCGGCACGAGCTGCTCGATTCCTATGTTTCCATGGCTCTGCGGCTCACGGCAAGAATCTCGCACGAAGGAAACCCAAACCACCTTTCAACAGACGAAAACGAACGCCGCATCGAGCTTCTGAACGGCATGATCCTGCAGCACTTCCGTTCCCATAAGCCGGCCTCCTTCTACGCCAAGGAGCTTGGCGTCTCGCCGACGCATCTCAACCGCATCGTGCGGTCGGTGACCGGAAACACCGCAAGCGAGCTGATTGCCGGCAAACTCATCGATGAAGCGAAACGGGAACTCGTCTTTACGCTCGGATCCGTGCAGGAGATCAGCTATCGGCTCGGTTTTGCAGATCCTGCATACTTCTCGCGCTTTTTCTTCAAGCATACAGGCGAAACGCCGCGGGCCTGGCGCAGAATGGAAAAGAGCAGGCTTGATAGAGGTTGATCTCGATTACGCGCACATCTTCCGCCAATAAGCGGCATTAGGGAAGCACTTCCCCGGGGCTGGCCTGTGCCCTGAAGCTGTCGCGGAACACGGCAAGGTCTTCCGCACTGATATCGGATATCGCCCAGAAGACCAGACCATCGCTCGACCATTCGCTCATATTGTAACCGTCGCGCGCGACGCGGCCCTGCGTCGCCGGCGCATCCGGCCATATGAAGAGATTGATCACGTGGCCGCGGGCCCGGTAGATGAGCGCCGCGACGACCTTTCCGTCGACGTAGTCGACCCTGCCTCCAATCAGGGGAAAGCCCTGCCCTGCCAGATCGACAACCGGCGGCGAAAAATCGATCTTGCCGTTGAACCAGGGCTTGACCGTATGCCGGTCCGAGGTCTGCACGTCCGCCAGGTGATCGGCAAGCAGGGAGCGGACATGGCTGGCGATAATCTGATCCTCGATGGCAGCATCTCGATGCGGTGCATTGATGAACAGAAAAACACTCGCCGCCAGTGCTGCCAGCGACGGCACGAGGCTCCATTGCCGGATAATGCGCAGTGCGCGCGCCCAGATGCCTCCATCTGCCGCGGCTGGGTTCCACCCGCTGCCCGTCACGGCATGTTCCAGTGATATGCCGCCGAGCACCCGCGCGCGCACCTCTTCGGGCATGCTCCACTTGACGCCGGGCTGGCCTACGACCCTCCGCATCGCCGCAACCCTTTCCAGCTCCGCCCCGCAGGACGCGCAACCCGCGAGATGCGCCTCGAACTGCGCGGCATGAACGGCATCTAGCTCCCCATCGACGAAGCCGTTGAGCATGACACCCCATTCGGGGCAGCCGTTCTGTTGCTCGCCGCTCATCGCTTCGCCTCGCCCTTTTCCAAGGCCAGCCAGGCATTGCCGAATTCGTCGCGGGCCCGTGCAAGCCTGGACATGACAGTGCCGATGGGCGCGTCGATGATTTCCGCTATCTGCCGATAGGAAAGGCCTTCGAGCTCCCGCAGCACCAGCACCTCGCGCATGGGATCGGAAAGAGCGCCGATCACCTGCCGCACACGTTCCGCCTCGCTTCTGCGAATGATCGACATTTCCGGCGTGTCGTCATCCGATGGGACCTGGTATGTCGCGGAATCGGCCTCGTGGGCATACGCATCCTCCGCCATCGGCACTTCGAAACGTGCCTTCTGCCGGCCATCAAGCAACCAGGCGCGATAGCAGTTCCTTACGATCGCGAACGTCCAGGCGCGCGGATCACCGCCCCGATACCCCTCGAAGCCGCGATAAGCGCGCAGGAAGGCTTCCTGAACGATATCGCCCGCCGCATCGGCGTCGCGGCTGAGAAAACGGGCAAAATTATAGGCGTCGTCAAGATGCGGGAGGATGGTTCCCCGGAACCGCTGCATCGTCTCGGTCGATGCAGCCGGCATATGCGCCGCCGCTTTCGCATCCCGCGACGATCGCTCCGTCTCCACTGACATCGTAACGGCAGCGGACACAGCCTCGACGAGCAAAGCCGCTGCCCGGATGGCAAGCGCAATCGGCCGATGGTGGCTCCATGCGAAAGGCCGGCGCTCGAAGGAGAACGGATTGATCTCAGCCTCTGTCATCATCTTCCCGGACTCCACCGCTCCGTTCGCTCGACGCACGCATAGGCATATCTTCTGCAGGCTAGATCACTCGGCCTGTTATTTTATTCCGTCCAGATACCGCTTTTTTGAGGGCCGGCAGCCGCGGTTCCTATGCCGTTGAAAAAATCTCCCATCCGTTTCATCGGCTTATGCAGATTGCCCGATATCTCGGGAATAACGGTTGAGGGTCGCCGATCTTGTTCGAACAGCGGCACCCGTTCCGGGGCTTCCGCTGACGCAGTTCACGCAACGAGAGGAGACTTGCGATGTTCACCATGACGCGCCGTACCGTTCTCAGCACCGCTGCCGCAGGGGCGGCTTTCGGTTTTGCTTCGAAACTGGAATTCGTTTCGCCGGCCTTTGCCGATAGGCCTGACGAACCAGAGGTCGGCTTCTACAGATACAGGGTCGGATCGGTCGAGGTCACCGCCGTCTATGACGGCATCTGGCGCAAGCCGCACGACCCGGCCTTCATCAAGAACGCATCGATCGAAGACACCAAGGAGGCCCTCGCCAAAGCCGGACTTCCGACCGAGTTCATGCCGATTCCGCTCACCGTCGTCGTCCTGAAGATCGGCGATCGGCTGATCATGATGGACGCCGGATCGGGCGTCGGCCAGTGGCAGGCGAACGCCACGCATCTGCCCGCCAACATGATGGCGGCCGGTATCGACTACACGAAGATCAACACGATCGCGATCTCGCATTTCCATCCGGATCATGTCTGGGGGTTGATGGA
Source organism: Rhizobium sp. SVR5-2C (assembly GCF_056755115.1). Taxonomy (NCBI): domain Bacteria; kingdom Pseudomonadati; phylum Pseudomonadota; class Alphaproteobacteria; order Hyphomicrobiales; family Rhizobiaceae; genus Rhizobium; species Rhizobium sp. SVR5-2C. Next base: position 6,100 of record NZ_JBNDHT010000199.1, read on the forward strand.
GAAAGGCACCAATGCGGCCGTCTTTCCGGATGCCGAGTTGATCGTCAACGCGGCGGAATATAATTGGTGGACGGAGCCGGGCCGTGTCGAAAAGCTCGCGGAAGGCAGAAAGCCGGCAGGCAAGCGCATCGCCGAGGTATTTCCGAAATGGAAGAACTGGAGGCTTGTCGAGGACGGCGCCGAGGTGGCGCCCGGCGTCCATATCGTCGCCGCGCCGGGGCATACGCCCGGTCACTCCGTCTATCTGGTCGATGACGGAAGTGAACAGCTGATGGTATCCGCCGACATCATGTACGTGCCGGCGCTGCTCGCTCCGCATCCGGAATGGCAGGGGGCCTACGATCAGGACGGACCGATGGCGATCGACACGCGCCGCAAGCTCGTCGACCGCGTGATCGCCGACAAGATCGCGATCTGCGGCTCGCATTTTCCGTTCCCGGGGTCCGGCACCTTCGTCAAGGACGGCAACGCCTACGGCTTTACCCCTACCATCCAAGCTTAAGAGACCGAAGGAGAAAAGACCATGAAGAGGCATATTCTGGCTGGAGCGATCATCCTGCTGGCGGCCGTCGCCGCGGTTTCGGCGGTCAAGGCCGTCCCGGCCTTTGCCGTCGACAACATCGAATCGACGACGGCACCGGATTTGACGTCGGTGCGCGCCAAGATCGCTGCCGGGGATTATCAGGGTGCGCTCACAGAGCTTCGCGGCCTTGCGGAGGATACCCAGCAGGCCGATGTTTACAACCTGCTTGGCTTTGCCCTGCGCAAAACAGGCGACTACAGGACATCGCTCACCTATTACACCAAGGCGCTGGAGCTCGAGCCCGACCACAAGGCCGCCCGCGAGTATCTGGGCGAGCTCTATGTCGAAACCGGCGATATGGCCAAGGCCAACGAACAGCTCGAACGGCTGACGAAGCTCTGCCCGAACGGCTGCGAGGAGCGCGACGATCTGGCCAAGGCAATCGCCGAGAAGGTCGCGATGCAAAAGGCGAGCAACTGACGATCAGCGAGAGCAGGCGGTGCGCCGTCTGCTCTCGCCCCCGAGGGCCGCAGTCAGCAACGGGGGCACTCAGCCCCGATGGTCGAAGAGCGTCTTGTACTGCCGTGGCTGGGATCGCAAATATTGATCTGGCGCCGCAACGGTCTCGTTGAAATGCGCAGCCGCATGCCAGGGCCACCTGGGATCATAAAGGATCGCCCGCGCAAGAGCGATCAGATCCGCGTCGCCGGTACTGACGATCGCCTCGGCCTGTTCGAACTCGGTGATCAATCCGACGGCGATCACGGGCATCCGCACTGCCGCCTTCACCTGTCTGGCGAACGGTACCTGGTAGCTCGGGCCGATCGCAATCTGCTGGTCGGCCGAAAGGCCTCCGCTTGAAACGTGAACCGCACTGCACCCGCGCGCTTCGAGCGCCTTCGCGAATTCGATGGTCTCCGAAACATCCCATCCGCCGTCGACCCAATCCGTCGCAGACACTCTCATGGTGACAGGGCGGCCGGCGGGAAAAGCGTCCCGCACGGCATCAAACACTTCCAAGGGGAAGCGCATCCGGTTTTCCAGCGAGCCTCCGTATTGGTCGGTTCGCTTGTTGGACAACGGCGATAGAAACTGATGAAGAAGATATCCGTGTGCGCCATGGACCTGAACCGCGTTCAAGTCCAGCGCCGCAGCCCGTCTGGCGGCAGCCGCGAAAGCGGACCTGACTCGCTCCAGCCCGTCGCGATCCAGCGCCTCCGGGCGATCGTATGACGGCTGGAACGGAAGGTCGCTTGGAGCAACCGTCTTCCATCCGCCGGGTTTGCCGGGAGGAATTTGGCCGCCGCCCTTCCATGGAACCTCGCTCGAGGCTTTTCGCCCCGCGTGGCCGAGCTGTATCGCGATCGGCATATCGGACCAGCGGCGTACGGAATCCAGCACGCGTCCCATGGCAAGCTCGCACTCGTCCGAATAGAGCCCGACATCGCCGTAGGATATCCTGCCTTCCGGCGTCACGGCCGTGGCCTCGATCGTCAGAATGCCAGCGCCGGATGCGGCCAGGTTGCCGAGATGCATGAGATGCCAGTCGGTCATCTTGCCGTCTTCGGCCGAATACTGGCACATGGGAGCAATGACGATGCGGTTCTTGAGGGTCAGCCCGCCGATTTCGAAAGGCGAAAAAAGTTTCGTTCCGCTCACCTGATTTCTCCAAACATTTCGATTCCAACCGTCGTTCGACAGCAAGCTGCGCTTCTACGCCCGACCGCGCAAAGGAGCAACGACACGATGCTGTGAGCGGCGATATCGACCGTAGCGCAAGCACCGGATCATTCGATGAGAAGGCGATCCCTGGCCGGCAATCAGATGTGATTGGAGAGGAAGGAAAGCGGCAATCACCGTCGCGAACGCACCCCGTTCCCTTTCGAGAACGGAGCGGCATTCATTTCAGGAAAGAAAAGCCCGCCTTGGATGGCGGGCGTTTCATTACTGCTGCGCTGGCGGGTTCGCCGGTGGCGTTGCTGGGGTCGCCGGTGGCGTTGCTGGCGCTGGCTCCGCGGCCGGCGGAGTTGCCGCTGGCGGAGTTGCTGGCGCTGACTCGCTTGTTGGCGGAGTAGCGGGCGCAGTCGACGTGGCCGGCGGTGTGGTTGTGGTCGTTTCGCCGGCGGGCGGCGTGGCTGGCGTTTCGCTTCTGCGAGGCCAGTAGATCGCTGCCAGGGCGATGATCAGAACGACAACCGCAATACCGATCCACATTGTCCATGGCGAACGACGCTCGGTGGTCGGCGTCGTACGCAGATCGGGGCCGGGTCGA
>NZ_JBNDHT010000200.1:0-8859 GCF_056755115.1 Rhizobium sp. SVR5-2C
CATCTGGATGGTCGAATGGCGGAACTCGTCGACCATCTGCATGGTGAAGCCGGTGCGAAGGTCTTCACCCGGAGCGATGCGGGCGACCATGGCCATGGAGCGGGCGGCGGAAATTTCCGGGAAGGGGATGATCGCCAGGAAGAGCTTCATCCATTCCACCCAGCGCGGCTCGACATTGCGGAACATGTCGCCGCGTAGCGCCGCATCGAGCGCGCCGTAGACGCGATTGTCCTTTTCCTCCTGCATGGGGAAATAGGAGCGCAGGACCTGCTTCATCGGATCACGGGGTGCCTTTGTGATCTTGTAGTCCGTCGGAAACGTCATCGCTTCCTGCACGTAGCTGGGATTCCAACCGAGGTCGGAAATCCGCTTGGTCGCCTCGCCGACGGAAATGCCCCGCTGCGAGGTTATCTTATTGAGTGTCAAAGACGACATCGTCCTCTGCCTCCACTTTGTTGTGCCGCAGGCCTCAAGCCTCGGCCGGAACGGCGCCAGAAACGCCGCGAGCGAAAGTTGGAAGGGCGCGACAACGGAATGCGCATGCGCGCGTCCCGGCGGGCCGGCCATTCAAGTCGATCGAGGCAAAGGTCTTCGGGGAAGTGCCGGCTCCTGGACGGACGGTCAGTCGCTTCCCCAACTCCTTCGTTCTTCTGTCGTCGCTGTCAGCGCGATAGCTTTTATGAGAACAGACAGTGCAAAGGGCGTGCCAAGTGAGTTTTACGGCAATTCCGGCGTTTGACGAGCTGGAAGAGTGAAATGATGTAAAGTTATTTTACAATCGTAATTTACAGATGTAACTTTATTTATATTTGCAAAGATTGCCTATAAGCTTTTGCAAGAGCGCAATAAACAGGGATCGACATCGCCATATTCATCACTTATATTTCGCGCATAGGGTTGTCTATTTCAGGTTTGGAAAAGCTCATGCCAGACAAGGACGAGCAACAAACGCCGCTCGGCCCCGTCGGAGGCGACATCACCACCGAACTCGCCGGGCTCATGCAGCGAGACCTCGTCTTCGTGATGCGCTTCCTGGGAGAAAGCCAGCACTTGATGCAGAGCCATTTTCAACGGTTCATCCTTCGCGAACTCTCCGCCGCCGGGATCACCGACGAGACGCATCCGATGATACACGCCTTCGCGGAAAGGCACGCGATCCTGCTCCGCGATTTCGTCTTTTCGGGCGTGTCGCTGTCGAGACAGCTGCGCGTCGAGGAGATCGAGCAGTTGACGGGAGATACAATGATCCGCGTAGACGTATGGGATCAGCTTCGCAGCCATGTCGATCTGGCAGAACGGCAGTTCCGAACGCAGATGCCGGAATTGCCGGCCCTGCTCGAAGCCTGGAAAGCACCGGGAGGGACCAGTCCGTGAGCGACCCGGTTCGGTATCAATGGCTGACGCCAGCGGGATTCCAGCCGCCGAGGATCCCTGCCGGATCTTCGCGCAGCAACCTGTGTGCTTCAGCCATCAGCGCGTTCATAATCGCCGGATCAAGAGCGGCGAGCGCATCCTGCGCCGCAGCAATCGCCGTGGAATCGGCACCGCGGGCTGCTGCGCCGAGCGCCTCGATACAGGGATGGCCATGCTTCAGATGGCGTTCGGCCGCCCGGCGCAGGGCATCGAAGAACGTGCTGCCAATCGTGTCGAACATCCCAGGGCTCCTCTCGCTCCAATCCACACGGCGCGGCGGCGCCGGCAGAACACGTAGGATTTCGCCATGAGCGGTCAAGACCAACCGATCCAGGAACTGTTGCAGCGCCGACTTGATTGCGTGGCACACATCTCGGCCCTGGCCGCGAGGACACACAAGCTGATCCAGGAAGCATCCGGCATCGAGATGGAGATCCTGCGCCTGCAATTGGCCCTGGAGCGGGACCCCGCCAACGGCGAGGTCGCAAAGGAACTGAGCGAGGTTGAAGAGCAGGCGACCGCCATCCGATCGGCCCAGGCCTATTGCGTCGCCGAGATCGAAGCGGCGGAGGTGGCGGTGACGGACATCGATCGCCTTATCGCGGCGGCAAAAGGAGGACAATCATGAACCAGCAGGCCGTTCCGAACATCACTCTGTTCGACCTTCTCGCCCGCAACTGGCAACGACCGGCCGCGGTTCGTCATGTCTGCTTCAACGACGATGAGACGCTGCTTGCCGTCGTCTGCGAAGACGGTTCGATCGCATTCGCAAGAATGGCGGACAACGAGCCACCGGAAGCCCGCATTACGGTCGACGGGGGGCAGACGACGATAAGGCCCCGTCACGGCAAGGCCGCGCCGCTCATCATCACGCGGGTGAAGGACGCCCACTCCGTCTCTGCCTACAGCGACGGCGGCTATCTCGCCGCCGGCATGAAGGGCGACCTCGTGCGGCTCAGCCGCGCCGGCGAGATCGCAGACACCGTCTTCTCCGCCGCCGAGCCGATCTCGGCCTTCGATCATTGCCTGATGACCGGGGCGGCGGCGATTTCGGTCGGCGACAGACTTCATATCCGTTTCGCCGGAAGCGCCCCTGCCCTGAAGATCGACCTTGGGGAAAGGATCCCGGAGCGGATCGCATTTTCGGGGGACGGCACCAAGCTGGCGGTCGCCGCCTCGCGAAGCCTCATCCTTTATGAGGTCGGCGACAGTCTGCGGCCGTTCCTGGAAATTCCGCTCCCCTCCGTCTCCCTATGCTTGAGGTGGAGCGGCGATGGCCGCTGGTTGGCCTTGGGCGTGGATAGCGCGGGACTGTGTCTCGTCGATGTGGGTTCCGGCCGCCACATGCAGCTTGGCGATTTCCCGGGGCCGGTTCGCGCAGTGGCCTGGAGCACGCGAGAAAACGCGCTTGTCGCCGCCGGCGCCTACCGCATCGCCGGCTGGTCGATGGAGACGCCGCCGTTCGATAACAGTGCCGCGGGTGCGCTGACGACAGGTCGCGCCGGTCTCGTCCAGGTGGAGGCCGTTGCGGCCCAGCCGAACGGTCGTCTCGTGGCCGCCGGCTATGCCAACGGCCAGGTGGTGGTGGCGCCTCTTGGCGCGCGGGAGGAGCTCGTCGTGCGCCCGGCCGGCGGTCAGGTTACGGCGCTTCAGTGGACGGTCGACGGCCGGCATCTCGCCATGGGCGATGCGCTCGGCAACGTCGCCGTCATCACCTTTCCGGTGCAGCTTTTCAAATGAAAAAAACGCAAATGGAGGAAATCATGCAAGCCGAACTCTCCGTGGAGGAAAAGAGCAAGGACGCCTTTTTCGAGAGGATCGCCAGACTGTCGCAGGAGATGGTCGCAGCCCATGGCAGGGATTTCAGCATGGGCGCGCTGGTGCTCGGCGCGCGCTGGATCGCCGAAGGCAAGGCCGACGCCGGCAGCGAGGTTACTTCACCCAAGGCGTGAATCCGCCTTGGGACATGCCTTCTCGCGCGGCTTCCCGTGCTGCATCAACGGCAGCCGCGCTCGGATCAGGCCGGCTGCAGCGGTCTCGCGGCCTGTGCATTACGCTCCTGCTGGTAGAGCAGGCAGACGGTCCGCAGCATCGAGGCAAGGTTAGACATGTCGTCATGTTTCTCCAGGGCCTCGCCGTACAGTGCCGCTATCAGCTTCGCTGTCGACAGCCCTTCCACGGCGGCCATGTCCTCCAATGTACTCCAGAAGGCCGATTCCAGCCGCACGCTGGTCGAATGCCCGGCAATCCGGACCGATCGGCTGACCTTGATGAACCTATCCTGCCCCTGATGGCTCAAGACTCCGCACATCATTTCTTCCTCCCTCGCGCTGGGTTTCGCTCACGACAATGCTCTCCGGCCGGACTGTGGTCGGAGAGCGCATGTCCTGGTGTCAGAGCCGATGCGTTCAAGGGATCAGCACGGCACGCCCGTGGATCTTGCCGTTGTGCAGATCCTTGAGCGCCTTGTTGGCGTCGGCGAGCTTGTATTCCACGGTCGTCAGATCCACCAGACCGCGGTCGGCGAGCGCCATCAGTTCCACCAGTTCGGCCCAAGTTCCGACCAGGTTGCCGATGATGTTCTTCTCGGTGATGACCATGTCCACCGTCGGCACGCGGATGTCCTCGCCGTATCCCACGACATAATAGCTGCCCATCGGCCGGGTCATCGCCAGCCCCCTGGTGGTGGTGCCCTTTTCGCCTACGAAGTCGATGACGGCTTCGGCACCCTGGCCTTCGGTCAACTGCAGCACCGCCTCGACCTCGTTGCCATCGGCCTTCACGAGCTTGTCGGCGCCGATCTTGCGCGCGAGTGCCAGCGAATCGTCGGACATATCGACGACGATCACGTCAGCGGCACACATCGCCTTGAGGCATTGGATGGCAATATGGCCAAGCCCGCCTGCGCCGATGACCACGCAGCTTTCGCCGGGCAGCAGATGCCGCGTCGCCTTCTTGACGGCGCGATAGGCTGTCAGTCCCGCATCCGCATAGGGCGCGACATCCTTGGGGGCCAGCGTTTTCGGCAGCGGCACGATATTGCGCTCCGACGTGCAGAGATATTCAGAATAGCCGCCGTTGCTGTCCAGGCCCGGAAACTTGCCGGGGCCGTGCATGTCGAAACCGCGCCGGCAGGCAAGGCAGGTGCCGCCGGAAATCTTCGGATGAACGATAACAGGATCACCGACTTTGATGCCTTCGACCTCCTTGCCGATGGCTTCCACCCAGCCAGCATTCTCATGGCCCATGATCAGCGGCAGGAGGCTATCTCCGGTCGGATCCATATGGGGCCGCCAGACGCCTTCGATGATGTGGAGGTCCGTGCGGCAGACTCCCGCGCCGCCGATGCGGACGATGACATCGGTGGATTTCTTGATCTGAGGATCGGGAACCTCCTGCAGCGAAACCCACTGCTCCGCTTTCAGATTGTCGTCATATTTGTTCAGAACCTGCGCCTTCATGCTGATGTCTCCTCCATCGACGGGATCGATGCCCGTTGCGGAAGATACAGCTGCAATTGCCGTTCCAGATTACATTTCCTACTCTTATCAATAGGATACCCAAAAGCCGACGGAGTCTGCCTGTTCATTGACTGAACGCGGTGAACAGCAGAACTGTCCAGTTTCTGTCTATTGTCATCCTGCCAGCGGCTGTTATCCTCGGTGTCATGGCGCATGAGGAGTAGCCATGCAGCATCTTTCGGGAATGGACCGGGCACGCAATGCGCTGGAGAAGGGTGACCGTTTTCCGGTCGGCACCCTTCAGCCGATTGTCGCCGAGAGTTGGCAGCGATGTCGCGACGGCGGCCTTGATCCGCGTGCCATGCCGCAACGCAGCGTCGTGCCATTTTCCGATGTCCGCCGCCGGCGCGAGGCGACTATCTCCATGCGCCGGCTGGCGCTGGCCGAAATGCAGCTTCTGCATTCGCAGATCGCCGGATCGAACTTCATGATCGCGCTCGGCGATGCTGATGGCATCGTCCTCGATACGATAAGCGATCAGGAATTCGCCGACAGCGCCGCCGGCCGTTCGATCATTCCTGGCAGCATGTGGAACGAGAGCGAGCGCGGCACCAATGCGCTGGGGCTTGCCGCCATGACCGAAAAGCCCGTAGCGATCTACGGGCGGGAACACTATTTCGCCTGCCATGGCCATCTGAGCTGCATGGCAGCGCCGATCTTCAATTCGCACGGAGAGATCCTCGGCCTGCTCGATGCCTCCTGCGCCCATGACGCGCGGCAGGAGCATACGCATGCCCTCGTGCGGATGGCCGCGGCCCAGATCGAGAACGGCCTGGTGTTCCAGGATTTTTCCAGCAGCTTCGTCTTCGCCTTCCATCCGCGCGTGGAATATCTCGACACGCTGTCCGCGGGCCTGATCTCGGTATCGCCGTCGGGCGACGTCACCTCCATCAACCGTTCCGGAAAGGCGTTGCTGGCCGGTCTGCCGGCGACGCTCGGCAGCCATTTCGATGCGCTGTTCGAATCCGGCTTCGGAGCGGCGATGGACGGGCTCCTCAATGGCGGCATCATCCGCATTCGCGACCGTGCCGGCAGCGGCGTTTTCATGGCTTGCCGCCAGATCGCCCAGGGCCGAAGCAGCGTGCCGTCGCCGCGAACCGCGTCGTCCGTTCCCGCGCTGCTGCCGAAAGAGGGCATGCCGGACTTCACCTGCGACGACAGCTCGATCAGGCAGGCGCTTGCCAATCTCGCGGACGCCGTCGCCCTCGGGATGCCCGTGCACATCACAGGGGAAACGGGAACCGGCAAGGAACTGATGGCGCGCCACGTTCATCGCCTGAGCCAGCGGAAGGGCGAGTTCGTGCCCGTCAACTGCGGTGCGGTGCCGGAGGATCTATTCATCGCGGAAATATTTGGCCACGAGGGCGGGGCCTTCACCAATGCCCGCGCCAAAGGCGCGCCGGGGCTCGCGCGCGCGGCCCATCGCGGCACCCTGTTTCTCGACGAGGTGGCCGACATACCGCTGGCGGCGCAGACCTCGCTCCTGCGCTTCCTCGACAGCATGGAGGTCCGAGCAGTCGGTGCGCACAAGGCCGAGAAGGTGGATGTGCAGATCGTCTCGGCCACGAACCGCAATCTCGAGGAGATGGTGACGCAACGGCTGTTTCGCGCGGATCTCTATTACCGGCTGAACGCCTTCGCTATCCATCTGCCGGTCCTGAGGGCGCGAACGGATTTCGCCGCGATCGTCCGCCAGGTGATGGAGGAGGTGGCGCCCGGAACGCCGATCACGGACGCGGCTGTCGCCGCGCTCTTTCGCAGGAAGTGGCCGGGCAACATCCGCGAACTGAAAACAGTACTGCAGCGGGCATTGGTTCGCCGCCGTGCCGATTATCTCGACGAGGATTGTTTCGACGAGGTGAGCCCCGTTGCCGAAAGCCTGCAGGATTGCTGCGAAGGATGCAGGGACCGCCCGCTCAGCCGCGCGAAATGCCAGGAAATCCGCGCCGTCCACCGCCGGACGGGCGGCAATGTTTCACAGACGGCGCGCCAGCTCGGCCTCTCCCGCACGACGGTCTACAAGCACGTCCTGTGACAGGTCGACCACGCCGGTCAGAGATAGCGGCCAGCATGCTGCAGGACTTCGACCTTGTAGCCGTCGGGATCGCTAACGAAGAAGAACCGGGCGAGCGGCGCGCCATTGTGGTTGAAATCCACGATCTTTCCCGCCTCGAAACCGAGCGCCAGAAAGCGGCGGTGCTGGGCCTCGAGGTCGTCGACCGAGACTGCCAGATGGCCGTAACCGTCGCCGGTCGCATAGGGTTCGGTTCGCCCCGTGTTGACCGTCAGTTCAAGCTCGAAACCGCTCTCGGAATTGCTGAGATAGATCAGGACGAAGTTGTCGAACTCCAGACGCTCCGCGACGGCAAGACCAAAAGCCCGCCGATAAAAATCGACCGAGCGCTGCTCGTCCAGCACCCGGATCATGGAATGAATCATCTTCGCCATGCTCGTCCCTCCACGCTCGTTTTAGGATGGATTAGCACAGCTTCCCTCAGGTAGTACTGGAGGGCGACTTTGGATGTTCTTCGCATCGAATGGTCGACGACTGTTAGAAGCGGAACCTGCGGCCATCGGCGAGTTGATCCGACACGACGGCCAGCGACCAACGATCATTGGCGGCCATGGGGATCACCATCGGTGCTGCCTCGGTTCCTTTGCTGATAAATTCAACGTGACCGCTCGATGATAATACAATCTTGACGGGCTATCGGGTGGTACATAGGCTGAAGCGACTTCGGGAATTGCGACTTTTACGGGAGGAAGACGTGGCTACCAAAAGTATTCAGCTCAATGTCGACGGCGAAATGCATACGATCACGGCGGATCCGGATATGCCGCTGCTCTATGCGCTTCGGGACGATCTAGGCCTCAGAAACCCTCGTTTCGGCTGCGGTCTGGCCCAGTGCGGCGCTTGTACTGTCCAAATCGATGGAGAGGCCGTCCGTTCCTGCGTGACACCGGTGGATTCGATCGGCAGTAGCAAGATCGTAACGCTGGCGGGTCTCGGAGGAGGCAACGGCAAGGCCCACAAGATCCAGGAGGCCTTTATCGAAGAGCAGGTGCCGCAATGCGGCTACTGCCTCAACGGCTGGCTTATGACTGCAGCCGCTTTCCTGGAGACCAATTCCAAGCCCAGCGATGCCGAGATCCGCGAAGCGCTGACGGGGCTCAAATGTCGCTGCGGCACGCACTACAGTATCATGCGCGCCGTCAAGCGCGCAGCGCAAGCGTAAGGGAGGTGGCCATGACTATGAACGTCACTCGTCGCGCCGTGCTCGGCGCCTTTGGCGCCCTTACCGTTTCTGTCGTGCTGCCAGGCATGAAGGCGCGCGCCGCCGTTTTCGGCGCCGCCACGCAGCCGCCCCTGAAGCCAGAAAATCTTTCCTCTTATATCAAGGTCAATGCGGACGGCACCGTCTCGGCATTCTGGGGCAAGATGGACATGGGTCAGGGCACCGATCTTGGCGTTGCCCAGATGGTGGCGGAGGAACTCGATCTTCCCGTATCCAAAGTCTTCGTGCAGCAAGGCGACACGGCCACCAGCATCAACCAGGGCGGAGCCTCCGGCTCTACCGGGATCCAGAATGGTGGCAAGGCTCTGCAAAGCGCGGCAGCTGAGGCTCGCTACCAGCTTGTCGAGATGGCATCACGTCACCTCGGTGTTCCGGCGGCCGACCTGAAGGTGGACGACGGTGTCGTCAGTGTTGCTGCCGATCCGGCGAAGAAGGTTACCTATACCGAGTTGATCGGTGGACGTTTCTTCGACACCCAGCTCGAGTGGAACGAAAAGATCGGCAATGCTCTCTTCGTCAAGGGCAAAGGCACCATCAAACCTGTGGCCGATCACAAGGTTATCGGGACGTCGCCGATGCGCCGCGACGTGCCGCGGAAGGTGCTGGGCACCGGTGACTATGTGGTGGAC
>NZ_JBNDHT010000201.1:0-8723 GCF_056755115.1 Rhizobium sp. SVR5-2C
CCCTGACGAACTTCTTCAACAACGTATTCGATCCCGAGAAGGACTTTCCCGCCGTTGCCCCGGCCGGGTCGATCTGAGCCTTGTCAGGCTGCAACCTCATGAAGCTGATGGGATCGGCCGCGTCGGCCGATCTTCGAATGGCGCGATCTCCGTGGAGGAGGCGCCGGGGCTCGGTAGCCTCGCTTCCCCGTCTCACGAAACCGCAGTGAGCGCCCGGCCGCGAACCGGGCCTTGAACAGGAAGGCCTAGCGGTCTTCCGGTGACTGTTCCCATGCCGGATGCTGGAAGAGATCAAGCGCGATTGGGGTTAACTCTGTCTCGCTGCGGACACAGATCGAGAGCCGCCGTGTCGCCCAAGCGTCCTGAAGTGGAAGGATGCCAATCCGCGTTAGCCTTCTATATCGTCGTGCCGCCGTCTCCGGCACGAGACCGATGCCCACGCCTCACCGGCCATACGGCAAATGCCATCGAAGCTGCGAAGCAGCTATGTGCGATTTGAGCTTGGTTCCCAGTTTGGCCGCCTGCGCATCGATATGGTCCAGGTCGAAGCGCACCGGACGAAGGTAGCCTAGATTGAGCCTTCGGTCTAACCGAAGTCAACCGTCGGCAAATCCACGTTGTCAAAGGCACGGCAATTGATATTCGGGACGCATGTCAGACTTACTATTCCAATGATCGCCTCCATCGCCGGAACCGTCCTCGGCTCGTCATTCATCGCAAGCGGCGACACTATGCTCACGACGGCGGCACTTGGAGGCGCGCTTGCCCTCTATTCGCTCTACACCTTGTTCGCGCGTCAACTAAGCGTTCCGATGAAAATTGAACGCTGGATGTCGCCATCTGTCGGCGCGGCAACAGGCCTGATCACAGGTGTGACCGGTGTTTTTACCCTCCCGGCGGTACCCTATCTTCAGGCGCTTGGCCTCTCAAAGGACGATCTGGTCCAGGCGCTTGGGTTGTCGTTCACAATTTCAACCATCGCCCTGGCCGCGGGTATCGCTGCGCAGGGTGCCTTTCAGCTTGATCGGATGACGCTCTCCATACTCGCCGTCATCCCCGCTCTGGCTGGGATGCTCATTCGCGATCGGATAAGCCCAGTAACCTTCCGTCGCGGATTCCTTGTCCTTTTGTTCCTGCTCGGAGCCGAGATGGCTCGTCTAGCGGAAGTTTGCCAAACGCGTCTAAAGGCTGCCAACCGGGAGCCACTGAGAGCCATCTCGCATTCAAAGGTCACGGCGGATGTATCATCTCTTCTACACCAAGGGCTCGGAGCTGTTTGCGGCGCACGTCGTATTGGAAGAAATTGGGGCGCCCTATGCCGCTGACATTCTCAATAAGATTAGCACGCAGAACGCGGTCCCCGATGCGAACCGGCGCAATGGTCTCGCGATCGCCGATAGACGGAATGCTGAGCCGAGATTTTTGACTGAAACCTCAGCCATCCTCCTCTTCCTAGCCCGGAACTATCCCGAGGCTAAACTCATTCCTCAGGACCCGTATGGAGAGGCGCAATGCCTGGAATGGCTGAGCTGGTTATCCATTCAGGTCTCAGGGGTGGCGTTCGAGCAGGTCCGGCACCCGGATCGCTTTGCCCTCGATCCCAACACGTATCACGAGGTGGTCACCAAAGGCTGGTGGACGATTGAAGAACATTTCGACCGGATCGAGGAACGCCTTTCAGATGAATGGGAGGGGGCGGTTCGATCAGGATACAGCATTGCTGACATCTATCTTCTCGTGTTCTGGCTTTGGGGAGCGCGCATCGGGTTTTCAATGGCCGGTCGTTGGCGCGCCTGGACGCGGCTCGTGGTCAAGATAATGTCTCGTCCCGCCGTACGTCGCGTCATGCTGATTGAAGGGTTGGATTGACCGACCGCTCCAACGCTTGGTGGTCGTGCGTTAGCAGTCGTCTGATCGGCTTGGCGTCGATTTTCATGATGGATGGCACAGCAGCTTTGGTCCCAAACGAGCCATTCGTCGCGCCGGACACCAAAGGCCGCAACGGGTCGAAACAGCATTCCAACTCTGGTAGCCGGCCGAGCGCGGCTCTGGCGCGGAAATCGAGGCACTTTCAATTTTTTTAACGGCGCACGAATAGCGTCGAATATTATGGCCGTCGGCCCAGCTGAGAGGCTTTTATGGATTCGATCGATAGTTTCGCACTCATCACGCCGGCGATGATGGCAACGTTCGGCATCGTCTTTCTTATCCTATTCAGGGCAAATATCTTCGTCCCGTTACGGCCGCGGAGCGAAGGAGAGAATATTTATCGCCATGCTGACCCTCAAGCCTTTCACAGCACAGCATCATGCAACTTTATCCAGTTGGTTTGGCAATCAGATGCAGGTTGTCCAATGGGGCGGTCCCGGACTGATCTATCCGCTCGACTCCGCGCAGCTTGATTCTATGATTGACGATGGCGAAGGCGTCCATCCCAAACGGCGCTGCTGGATGGCCGAGGATGGGAGCGCAACCCCTATAGGCCATGTGCAACTGGCATATGATTGGGAAAACGGGGTGGCGCGACTTGCAAGAGTGGCGATCGCGCCGGCGATGCGAGGCCGCCGCCTCTCCATTCCGATGTTGCGTCTCGTTCTGGCGGAAGCGTTCGCGGATGCGGCGATCGAGCGGCTGGAACTGAATGTCTACAGTTGGAATGTAGCTGCGATAAGCACCTATTCCAAATTGGGTTTTGTTCCGGAAGGCGTGAGACGATCCTCCGTGAAAGTGGATGACGAGCGATGGGACACGGCAATCATGGGAATGCTCCGTCGCGAATGGGATGAGACGTTTGCGACATGATGGATGGCGATCGCGAGACAGCTCGCGATGTCCGCTTCTGGCGGTGCCAAAGGAGGCATTGTCCGGGTGACCTTGCCCCGTTGCAATTATCAGATCTGCAAAATCGTCGTTTCTTATGTCAAATCAGCCGATTGCGGATTCTTCACGGTCGACGAATGCCAATTGCGTGGAGACGTCGAAGTGGCTTCGGAAAGGCCGACGGAGTCCCTCGTCGCAAGCGCGGGAACTCCGTCGGTATTGCTTAACGACCTGCGCTCTGGCCGCCATCAACGTGCAGGATTTCACCTGTGACGAATTCTGCAGAATCGAGGAACACGACAGCGCTAGCGACCTCGCTCGCTTCGCCGATGCGGCCAAGCGGATGGAAGGTGCCGAGCATTTCGTGATGTTGTCTAGGATGCATCGGCGTGTCCGTCACGCCTGGTGCCACCGCGTTCACGCGGATACCCCTCTTCGCATATTCAATCGCCAGCACCCGGGTAACGGCATTCAGGCCACCCTTGGTGAGGGCCGCCAGCGCCACGTGCGAGCCGGTAATTCCGTTATCAATGCTCCCGGTGATATTTACAACGTGACCGCCCGCCTGTTTTTCCATTTCGGCGATGGCAAGCTTCGTGATGTGGAAGAAGCCGGCCATGTTCACGTTCATGACGGCGTTATAATCTTCAATGCTGTTTTCCGTAAAAGGCTTGCCGATAAAGATACCGGCGTTGTTCACCAAGGTGTCGATGCGACCGAACCGTGCAACCGCTTCAGAGGTGACACGCGCGGCAGTCGCGGGATCGCCGATATCACCAGCAACCGTCAGGATGTTCGGGTCTTCCGACGGCTTGATCGCGCGGGAGGTCGCGACAATTCGGTAATCGAGCTTACGGAATGCCTGGACGATTGCGGCTCCGATGCCCTGCGAAGCGCCAGTAACGATGACAACTTTACTCATGATCTTGATCTTGTCCTTCCAAGAAATATCTTGGTTGCGGCACCTGCTCTATGCGATCCGCGTCCAATGTGTACGCAACCGATATCGGTGATTTCACCGTCCGCGATAATTGGGCACGTTCCGAAGTCACCTTTCGGAAATTGCGAGAAGTCACCTTGAATTTCGGAGGAGAAAGCGTCGCATGCGCACGTCTCGCCGCTGTCAGCGCAGTCATAGGGCGAGGGATGCGGTCCTTTACGCAAGAGCGCCCAAGCGAGTGCCGGACCCTCTAGTTTTTGGTCAGCAGAGTAATGGATCTTTGCAGTTTCACCGGCCTCTGGACCTGAGCTTATTCACGTCGATATGGCCCATCGACTAACGATGAAGTTCCTCTGCCAGGAAGTCGATCAAAGCCCGGACGCGATGATTCACCGTGCTGCCATCGGTAACGGCATAGAGGTTGGCGTTGTCGGGTAAAAATTCGTCAAGGGCCGTCACTAAGTCCCCTGCCGCCAGTTCGTCTTCGACATCCCATATTGGGCACAGTAAAACGCCATATCCTTTCAAGGCCCATCTCTTCAAAATCGAGCCATCGTTGACAACCCGGTTCCCAGACACGCGGATTGAGATCACCTTTCCAGCATCTGAGAAGTGCCATGTCGAAAAAGTCGTTGCCGGCCGCGAGACAACTAGGCAAGTGTGACCAACAAGGTCTCCCGGATGCAGAGCTTTACCGCGGGCCTCCCAATAGGAGGGGGCGGCGCAAACTACGCGCTTTCCTCGCAGGATAAGGCGCGCTTTGAGCGAGGAATCTCTGAGAGGACCGTTCCTTATCGCAAGGTCGATGTTGTGTTCAACGAGATCCATGACGCTGTCGGCAACGTGCAAATCAATGGAAATTCCTGGATGTATTTCCATGAACCGATCGATCGCCGGAACGATCTTGCTTCGTCCGAAGTCGACCGTCGATGTCATCTTGATTGTCCCTCGTAAGGGACCCTCCTTCGCACCGCCGATGGACGCGTCCCAATCAGCAAGCAGTTTCCGTGTGTCCGCTAAGAACTGGAGCCCCTCTTGGGTAAACGAGAGACGCCGAGTGGACCGTCTGACCAGTGTTGTACCTCTTTGCCTCTCCAACTGCTGGAGAGCAGAGGTAACCGTTGACGTCGCGACCGAATGCTTTCGGGCGGCAGCCGAGAGGCTTCCGGCCTCCGCAATGCTCAGGAACAAACGAAGAGCGTCGAACGTGTCCATTGTTCACAAATCCCGGAAGGCCTTCTCGCGTTGTACCGGTCTATCACGCGGGCGTAACCGATCAAGTTCAGGACGCATGGGCAGGTTGCTGAAGACACTCCCCGCCGTGAACGTCAAACGAGACTGAACCAGCCAATCATCCAGTAGGTCTTCGCTCTCCGACGAAAGACGGACAGCGCGGATGTGCGGATCGCAACGATTGGCTCTCATCGTCGTCCACCTCCGAAGCCAACGAATCATCCTCAACGAGCTTTCGGCTAAGAAGCCCCGCATCCTCGAGTGCCTCGACGTCTGGCAAGTCGCGCAACGTCTCCATGCCAAACGCCGAGAGAATATGCTGGGTGGTTACATAAGTGTAAGGCGCCCCTGGCGTCGGACTGCGCGGCCCTGACGACAGGAACCCTGCCCCGCGAAGCGTGGCGATCGTATCGCGACCGACCTCTCTTCCAAAAATCTCCGACAGGTCGCTGCGTGTAACCGGCTTGCACTTCGGAGACCCAATCAGCTCCAAGTTACGCGCCGTGCGGCACTGCCGCCTGCTCCTTGCGGGCCATCATGAAGGCAACGACGAAGACGAGCAGGCCACCGATAGCGAGACACGCCGCCAGGAAGAACATCGGCGCAATTGTGCTTCCGGTCTCGTCCTTGATCCAGGGCACAACGTTTTGGGCGACGAAGCCGCCAAGATTACCGATGGAATTGATGGCGGCGAGGCCGGCAGCAGCGCCCGCACCCTTCAGGAAGCGCGACGGCAGGCTCCAGAAGACCGGCTGAGGCGCAAAAATACCGGCAGCAGCAATGCAGAGGAAGGCAAACTGCAACACATGGTTCGGAACGAGTGCGGATAAGAGCAGGCAGGCCGCACCGATGAAAGCCGGGATGACGATATAAGGCGTCTTCGATTTGGCTTTGTCGGCTGCCGCCGGCACCGCCCAAAGCGCAATTGCGACAACCACCCATGGGATGATGTTAATCAGGCCGTTCACCGTGTTGCTAACGCCGAAGGCATGGACGATCGTCGGCAGCCAATAGCTGAGGCCATAGGCAGCAAGCGGAAAAGCGATGTAGCACACCGCCATTAGCAGCACGCGAGGATCCAGAAGCGCCTTAAAGCCATTTTCTGCGTTCCGGTCCATGCCGGCATTTTCAGACGCGAGGCGGTTCGCAAGCCAGCTCTTTTCTCCGTTGCTCAGGAAACCCGCCGTTTCCGGCCGGTCATAGAGATAGAAGAAGGTGACTATGCCAGCGATGACGGCTGGAATACCCGTTGCCAGGAAGACCCATTGCCAGCCGGCATGGCCGTAGAGCCCATCGAGATCGAGAAGCATGCCTCCAACAGGTGCGCCGACCGCATTGGCAAGCGCGCTGAAGATCATGAAGAGCCCGACCATGCGGCCGCGATAGGCCGAAGGGAACCACAGGGTCAAAAGGTAGAGAACGCCGGGGAAGAAGCCCGCTTCGCAGACGCCGAGCAAAAACCGTAGGATGTAGAACATCGTCGCATTCTGCGTATAGGAAAGCAGAATGGTGACGATGCCCCAGGAGACGAGAATACGCGCGAACCAGACGCGTGCGCCGAACCTGTCGAGAAAAAGGTTGCTCGGCACCTCGAAAAGAAAGTAGCCGATGAAGAAGAGCGAAGCGCCGAGGCCGTAGGCATATTCACTCATGCCGAGCGCATCGACCATTTGCAGCTTGGCGAAGCTCACATTCTGACGATCGATATAGGCAATGAGATAAAGGATTCCGAGGAACGGCATCAGTCGCCAGGTAATCTTGGAAATCAATTGCTGTTCGTTGACCATGTAAATTCTCCAAATAATTGTTGATTTTTTCCGCTGAATAGATAGCGCACCAGGTGACTATAAATCGCACCGAACGGATCGAGGGACTTCCTAGATTGACAATGCACATGCCGACGGTCCATGCGTAAGGCATCGGAAAGCCACTCCTGCCGCCGCTTGCTTTCGGATCGTCAATCCTTTGTATCAAAAGCAAACTTCGGCATCTTGTTCTCGGGTACTTGCTGGCCTTTGCCATCCTTGGCTATCTGCCGATAGTCGCTCGGATCTCGTTCATACGCCTGTCGAAAAGCTCGCACAAAGCTTGAACGGCTTTCGTATCCTGCATTACGTGCAATGACGTCGACCGGCATCGTCGTTGTCGTTAATTCGATCGCAGCCTGGCGCATTCTCAAGTCTCGCAAGATGGCCATCGGGGATCGTCCAAAGATGTTCGAGAATCTCGCCATGAACGCAGAACGACTCAATCCTGCACTGTGCCCCAAGCTTTGAACTGAATGGGCGGCTCCCGGCCGTGCCACCATATCCGCAAAGGCACGCGTGATCTGCCTGTCGGCGAGTATCGAGAATCGCTCCGTCCACCGCTCGGATGACCTGAGGGACCGCCGCAACAATGAGACAAGGATTTGCTTGAGCAGCGACGAGGTCATAGCTCCGACGCCAACCTCTTGCTGAAGCAGCTCGTCCATAGCCTCGCGAAGCTTCAGATCGATCTTGTCAGCTGGCTCGAACTGCTCGATCACGGGTTCGCGGAGTTCCCCGAACAGCCTCACAGACTGACCAAAGAGTGCGGTAAAATAGCCGCATATCTGAACGATTTCGGGCTGCTCGTTCGGCACAGCGAGGCGCAGTATGCCGTCTTGATGTGTCCAGCAGTCTCTCGATATGAGCTTCGGCGGGCCACTTCCGCCGTCGACCTCGATCGCGAATGGAGTATTCGGCGGCACGATGATGAGCAAATGAGGGCTCAACGGCATCTGTGGTCCGCCGTTGATAGATATGCGTCCCACGCCACTCAAATTGTAGTGGATCCCGGGTGCGTCAACCTTTCCCATTTCGACTCGATGGCCACGCGGCACCAGAACCTCGATCAGCGTGATGACGTCGATGTCGATTGCCTGCATCAAGTTGTTGAGGTCGGTTGTAGACAATTTGACGTTGGAGCCCGCGGGCGGCGAAACGCTCTGCCCGACGAGTGCCTGATTTGGAACCGCTTTCGAAATGTTCCGCATGACTTTGGTGGTCCGATACTGCCCGGCTACCGGTGCAGATAGTGCTCGGAAGCCCGTTCTCGAAGGATGAGCTGGGCGTTGCCACGCTTTTCCGTACCACTGAACTTCGTGTCTTGCCATCGATTCTCGCAATCGTCTCGAAACGAAATTCGGCCCCTCAACGAAGTAGGCCACAATTCGCCGGCGCCGGTCTCGCCCGGTCAACTCCAAAACATCAACGCGGCTCCTCGTCCCCCTCATGCAAGCCGTTGCCTGTGCAAATAGTCGAGCACGGGGATGCCCTGCGGATCGGAATGGCGGGTTTGATCCGGATTGATCTCCGAGTAGACGATGACGCCGTTTCGATCGACGACGAAGCGCGCCGGGATCGGCAGGGTCCAGCTCTCGTCACCGTTCAATGTGGGCAAGTCTATGCCGCCCGCTTTGTGTAGACCTCGCAAGACTTCCGGTATCGCACAGCGGGCGCCGAACTGGGGTCGCGATGAGATACTCCACCCTCTCGCGCAGAGCGCGAAACTTCCTCGCGTCGATGGGCTTGAATGTCGGCAAACAGGCGTCCGATCTAGCCGACTTCAACGCCATTCCAGAACGCAAGGTAGCCTTTGATGTTCGCGGCTGCTGTCGAAGGGTCGGCATAGTACCAGACCGCGTCTTTGTTCGTCTTCCCGTCCACCTCCAAGGAATAGTAGTTTGCCACTCCCTTCCATGGGCACC
>NZ_JBNDHT010000202.1:0-8570 GCF_056755115.1 Rhizobium sp. SVR5-2C
GATATCGAAGCGGCCGGTGCGCCATTCCTCCTTCGCCTTCTCGATACGCTCCTTGGAAGACGAGACGAAGTTCCACCAGATATAGCGCTTGGAGTTCAGGGCCGCACCCCCGAAGAGCATCAGATGACAGCCGGCGGATCCCGCTTCAAGCGTGATGGCATCGCCTGGACGGAAGACGAGCAGCTGATCCGCCGCAAAGCGATCGCCGGCGACGATGACTTCGCCTGAAAGCACATAGACGGCGCGCTCCTCATGAGCCGCACCGAAGGGAAACTTGGCACCGGGCGCGAAGGCGAGATCGGCGTAAAGCGTATCGGAGAAGACTTCGACCGGCGACAACAGCCCTTCGAACGAGCCGATCACGACCCGGCCCGTGACGCCGTCGTCATCGATCAGCGGCATGTCGCTCCTCTCCGTGTGAGCGAAGGCCGGATCGATCTCCTCCTTGTCGTCGGGCAGCGCCAGCCAGGTCTGAAGGCCGGAGATCGACAGGGGATGACCGCGCAGATTGTCGGGCGTGCGCTCCGAATGCACGATGCCGCGCCCGGCCGTCATCAGATTGATGTCGCCGGGGCGGATCACCTTTTCGGTGCCGAGGCTGTCGAGATGCCGGATTTCGCCGTCGAAGAGATAGGTGACAGTCGAAAGGCCGATATGCGGATGCGGCTTCACGTCGAGCGCCTCGTCAGGCTTCAGGATCGCCGGACCCATCCGGTCGAAGAAGATGAACGGCCCCACCAACCGCCGCTGCCGCGTCGGAAGGGCCCGCCGCACCTGGAAGCCACCGATGTCGCTCGTGCGCGGGATAATCAGGTTCTCGATCGCGTCGCAGGCGAAAGTATCGCCAGGCAGCGGGTCTTTACCGGGGAAGAAGGACATGAGGTTCTCCGAGCGCTGGGGTGCCGCCAGAAATAGCGCCTGGCGGACCGCAGCGAAAGGGGCCAAATTGTCAGATGGCCGTAAAGCCGTTGTCGACAAAGAGATGCACGCCGTTGACGAAGTTCGATTCATCGCTTGCCAGATAGAGCGCCGCCCTCGCGACATCTTCCGGTTCGCCGATCCGCCCCTGCTGCGCAGCGATCGCCGCATCGGAGACATCGACCCCAAGCGCCTGCAATTCGGTCACCTCCCGCAGCCCGTGCGGCGTGCGTATGAAGCCGGGGCAGACGGCATTGCAGCGGATGTTGCGGTCGCGGAATTCCACCGCAATCGCCCGGGCGAACATGTGCACCGCGCCCTTGGTCGTGTCGTAGAGCACCTCCATCGGCGTTGCCGCGACGGCGGAGATGGACGAGGTGCAGACGATCGACCCGCCGCCCGCAGCGATCATCTTCGGCAGCACGGCCTTGGTCATGAGGAACATCGAGCGGACATTGACGGCATGCAGCCAATCCCATTCCTCCAGCGTCGTTTCCAGGAACGGCTTGATGACGATGGTGCCGGCATGATTGAAGAGTACGGTTACGGCGCCATAGCGCTCCTCGACGCCGGCAACAGCAGCATTCACCGCTTTTTCGTCGGAGACGTCGGCAACCCAGTAGTCCGCGTCACCGCCTGCATCGCGGATCGCCGCTGCTGTCTGCGCCGCCGCCTCGCTATTGCGGTCGATGATCGCGACGCGTGCGCCTTCGGCCGCAAACAGCTTTGACGCTGCGCCGCCCATGCCCGTCGCGCCGCCCGAGATGATGGCAACTTTACCCTTCAGCCTGTCCGTCATTCAACCGTTCCCCCTGTTGTGACCAGGCGGATGTTAGATCGACGGCCTGCTTCCGGCCAGAGGTTCGGGGAATGTTTTGCGGGTCAGGCCCCGTCCAGCGGCTCCACGCCCTGCGGCTTGCCGGCGCGGTCGAGCCTGATCTTCTCGATGCGGTTTTCGGCGGCCGAAAGCAGGGTTTCGCAGTGCTTCTTCAGCGCTTCGCCGCGCTCGTAGATCTCGATGGATTCGTCCAGCGCCACGTCGCCGCGCTCAAGGCGGGCAACGATGCTTTCGAGTTCGGCAACTGCCTTCTCGAAGGAAAGACCGGAAACCTCCGGCTTGGCGTTGTCAGTCATACTCAACCCTTCATCAATCGAAGCACATGCAGGCCCGCCGATTCGGCGAGTCCTTCCAGATCATACCCGCCTTCCAGCAGGCTGACGACCCGGTTGGAGGCACTTTTGTCGGCTATCTCCAGAAGTCTGCCGGTCGCCCAGTCGAAATCCTCGCCGACAAGATTGATCTGCGCCAGCGGATCGCGGTGATGCGCATCGAAGCCCGCGGAGATGATGATGAGATCCGGCCGGAAATCGGTGAGAGCGGGAAGCACGCGCGATTTGAACGCCTCGCGGAATTGCTCGCTGCCGACGTTTGGAGAAAGCGGCGCGTTGACGATCGTGCCGTGCTTGCCCGTCTCGTCCTTGGCGCCGGTGCCGGGGTAGAGCGGCATCTGGTGGGTCGAGCAGAAGAGGACCGAACGATCATCCCAGAAGATGTCCTGCGTGCCGTTGCCATGGTGGACGTCCCAATCGACGATGGCGACGCGCTCGGCGCCGTGGCGTTTCTGGGCATGGCGGGCGGCAATCGCGGCATTGTTGAAGAAGCAGAAGCCCATCGCCGTCGTCTTTTCGGCATGGTGGCCCGGCGGACGGGCGGCGACGAACACGTTGTCGGCCTGGCCGGTGAACACGTCGTCGACCGCTGCGATGGCCGCCCCGACGCCTGTCAGCGCTGCCTGCAGGCTCTTGGGGCTCGCATAGGTGTCGGCCTCGATCTGGTTGATCTCGCCGTCCTCTTCCGGGATATGGCGCATGACCGCGCGAAGATGTTCCTCCGGATGGGCAAGCAGCACGGCCTCTTCACTTGCCAGCGGCGCCTCCTTCCGGTCCAGCCGCGCGAAGTTCGGATGGCCGAGCGCGACGTTGATCGCTCGGACCCGGTCCGGCCGCTCCGGGTGGCCTGCGGGGGTGACATGCTCGAGAAAGATCGGGTGTTCGTAAAGGCGGGTGCTCATGCGGATACTCTTATGGCTTACGCCGGTCGGGATCCACACCAGATGGCGCGAATGTCGGCGATTTCAACATTCGCACGCTATCGTGACCGTTTGATCTCCACGGTTTACTTCAGCCTGCCCCGCCATTAGGCTTTGAGTATGGGATGGGGACAGGCAGGCATATGGCAAAGTCAAAACGCTCGAATGTAGCGGAAATACGCGTGCCCTACCGGGATGTGGACATGCAGGGCCAGATGTTCCTCTCGTGCTATATTTCCTATGCCGAAGCCGTACTTACCAATTTCTGGTCCATGCGGCCCCAATTGAGCGACGAGCCCATTTATACCGTCAGCAAGATTACCTGCCATCTGCACCGGCCGCTGCATTACGATGATATCGTGGAATTCACCCCCGCGGTCGACAAGATCGGGGTCCGTTCTGTGGGGTTCCTGATTGCCGTCGAGGTGGAAGATGAGCGCGCCGCCGAAGTCGAAATCATCTGGCAGGCGCATGAGCGTGAAGACCAGTCATTGACCGCGATCCCCGAGGAGACGCGCGACTGGCTTTATACTTTCCTCGACTAGAGCGCCGTGCGTCCGAATGGACGCACAAAGGACGCTCTACCTTTTTGAAACTAGAGCATCTTATCTGCACCCAAGGCGAGCCCACCTGAGTGCAGGATGCTCTAGGCGCGCGCGGGGAGCAACGGATAGCCCGCCATGACGGCGCGGCCGACGAGCGCTGCAACGAATGCCTTGATGACATCACCTGGGATGAAAGCCATCGAGCCGACGAAAGCCTGCCGAAGATCAAGCCCGGCCGCGACTGCCAGATAGGCGATCCCGCAAGCATAGAGAACGACGATGCCGCCGATCATCGACGCGAGGAAGAAGCCGACCGTCTGGACCAGACCGGACTGCTCCGCCCTTACCAGGCGCTCGCTGAGGTAACCTGTCACAAAGGCGGCAAAGAGCCAGCCGATGAGGAAGCCCGCTGTCGGTCCTGCAAAGGCAGCAAGACCGCCGCGGCCGCCGGAAAGAACCGGAAGGCCGATCGCGACCAGAACCTGAACGATCAGCACGGCCATCGCCCCGCGGCGCGCCCCAAGCACAACGCCCGCCATCATGACGCCGAGCGACTGGGCGGTGATCGGTACCGGGATGAAGCCGAGGGTGATCGGCGGCAGAATGCCGAGCGCCACGATGATGGCTGCGAAGAGGGCAGAGAGAACGAGGTCGCGGGTACTCATCATCGGCTCCATGTTCATAAAGTATTAACTGACATGCCGCCGAAAGCCGCGCGCGTCAATCGCCGCTGCGATGTTATCCGCATCCCTGAGCGTGAGAATGATGAGCGGCGCAAGCAGGGTGACCGGCCGCACCTTGATGCCGCGGGCGACGTGCGCCTCCTTGATCGCGTGGTAGCGGCCAAGGATTTCCGGCACGAAACGGACGACGAGCCCGACCGCCAGGCCGACATCATTTGCCGCCACCAGGCCGGCACGCTCCAGCGGACGGGCAAGCAGCGTGATCTCGTCGATGAATTCGCTGATCGTCGTGGTTGCCGTTACCGCGGCTGCAAAGAGCATGAGTGCCGTCAGCCGCAAAAGCGCCACGACGGCGGCATGCCATGGATTGAAGGCGAGGCTGAAAAGCGCCACGACGATGATCGTCAGCAGCACCGGTTTCAACCGCGCAAGCGCCCGGCCCGGCGGCAGGCCGAGGCTGAAATAGACGGCACCCGTCGCCAGCACGCCGAGCGAAAGCAGCGGAATGTTGCGGGTGACGAAGAGAGCAATGCCGAGGATCGCCAGCACAAGCAGCTTCGAGCGCGCCGGGAGCCGGTGCATGAAGCTGTTTCCTTCGAGATAAAGGGACTGCATCAGGCGACGATCTCCCGGTAGCGCGCGATTGCTTCGGCTGCGGGCGCATCGGCCGCGAGCCTGCCCTCGTGGAAAACAAGGACCCGGCCGAAATCGGCGATCAGTTCGAGGTCGTGGGTAATCACGATGGCATTTTCGGGCAGACCCTCGATGATCTTCTGCACGAGTGCACGGTTCCTGAGGTCCAGCTGGTTTGTCGGCTCGTCGAGGATCAGGATATTCGGGCCTGTAACGAGCACCGCCGAAAGGGCGGCGATCTGCAGCTCGCCGCCGGAAAGTTCGTGCGCCCGGCGCCGTGCAAGGTGAGCCGCACCGAACCTGGCGAGTGCGCCTTCCGCCTTCGTCTCGATCTCGGCTTTCGAAAGACCACGGCCCTTCAGCCCGAAGGCGATATCGTCACGCACGATCGGCAGGATGATCTGGTTCTGCGGCTGCTGGAAGATGAAGCCGACCTCGGGGAGGGTGGACCGCTCGCCGGCGGTGTCCCGTCCATTGACCATGACACGTCCTGCCGTCGGCTTCGTCAGCCCGTTGATGAGCCGCGCAAAGGTCGTCTTGCCCGACCCGTTGAGGCCGATCACGCCGATGCGGTTTTCCGTGAGGCTGAGGGTCAGCGGCGCCAGCGCTTCCCGCGCCCCGTAGCTGACTGCAGCCCCTTCGAAGCGGATGTCCAAATCATTCCCCTGTCACAGTCCGATGCTGCTTCTATAGCCGCAGCCGCAAAAGTGCAAAACAGGTGGCTAGGAACATTTTCCCGAATATGATGCTCTCATGACGAATCTCATTTCGAACAGCGACGCCCGCCGGATTTTTCTCGCCAAACAGGGTCTCGGCATGTCGCCGAACCGCGCCCTGACCAAGGCGGGGCTGCTGCAGCTGATCCATGACATCGGCTTCGTGCAGGTGGACAGTATCCAGACGGTCGAGCGGGCGCATCACCAGATACTCTTTTCCCGCAACCAGACATACAAGCGCGAGCATCTGACCGCGCTGCTGGAGAAGGACGGCGTGCTGTTCGAGCATTGGACGCACGACGCCTCGATCCTGCCCAGCGTCTTCTTCAAATATTGGAAGCACAAGTTCCGCCACGAGGAAGAGGTCATCATCGAGCGCTGGCGCAAATGGCGCGGCGAGGGTTTCGAGCATGCCTTCGACGAGACCTACGAGCGGGTGGCGCGCGACGGCGCTATTACGGCGCGCGAGATCAAAGCGGACGGCCACACCTCCGGCGGCTGGTGGAACTGGCATCCGAACAAGACTGCCCTCGAATATTTCTGGCGCACCGGGAAGTTCGCCATCGCCGGCCGCTCCAATTTCCAGAAGATCTATGATCTGGTCGAACGCGTCATCCCGGCCGAATTCCGCGATCCCGAAGTGAGTCGAGAGGACTTTGTCGACTGGGCCTGCCGAAGCGCGCTGAAGCGGCTCGGCTTTGCGACACATGGCGAAATCGCCGCCTTCTGGGACCTGCTCTCGCCGGATGAGGCGAAGGCCTGGGTAAGCGAGCACCGCGACGAACTGACGGAGGTCCTGATCGAACCTGCGCTCGGGGGCAAGCCGCGTCCCTCCTGGGTCTTCGCGGATTTCCCGCCCGCCGCCGGCGACTATCCCGAGCCTCCGGCTCGTATTCGCGTGCTGAGCCCCTTCGATCCGATGATCCGCGACCGCAATCGTACCGAACGCCTTTTCGGCTTCTTCTACCGCATCGAGGTGTTCGTGCCGGAGCCGAAGCGTGAATACGGCTACTACGTCTTCCCGCTGCTCGAAGGCGACAAACTGATCGGCCGCATCGACATGAAGGCTGACCGCAAGAGCGGAACGCTGGACGTCAAACGGCTATGGCTAGAGCCGGGCGTGAGAGCATCGGCCGGTCGGCTGGAAAGACTGCAGGCGGAACTGGAGCGCGTGGCGAAGTTCGCAGGGGTGGAGAAGGTTGTGCTGCTGGATGGGTGGAGGGGGTAGCCGCTTGCCACTTCTCCCCAGCGGAGAGAAGTGCCGGAGCGCCAGCGAGGTGATGAGGGGGAGCAGGATATGCCGAACCGCCCCCTCATCCGACCCTTCTGGCCACCTTCTCCCCGAGGGGAGAAGGGAAATCCTCAGCAAATCTCCGTCTTGGCGATCTTGATCCCAAAGCCCTCGAGGCCGACGTAGTGGCGCTCGCGGCTGGTGAGCAGCTTGATGGAGCTGACGCCGAGGTCCTTGAGGATCTGTGCGCCAAGGCCGATTTCCAGCCATTCGCTTTCGCGGCTCTTGGCTTCGGCGTGGGACTCGCGGTCCTGGCTGCGCGTCTTGCGGCCATTGTCGTAATGGCCGACGCCGACGGAGCCTTCGCGGAGATAGACGATGATGCCACGGCCTTCCTCGGCGATCTTCTGCATGTAGTGATCGACCGGGCTCTTCTTGCCGAAGAGGTCCTCGGCGACGTTTTCCGGATGCAGGCGGACTGGAATGTCGATCCCGTCGCGGATATCGCCGAAGACGACGGCGAGGTGCTGCATCGGATCCCAGGGCAGGGCGTAGGTATAGGCTTTGGCCTTGCCGAACGGCGTTTCGATGTCGAAGCTGGCGCCGAGTTCGATCAACGTTTCCTTGCGCTGGCGGTAGGCGATCAGGTCGGCGACCGAGACGAGTTTCAGACCGTGCTTTTCGGCGAAGTCGACCACCTGCGGGCCGCGCGTGACGGTGCCGTCGTCGTTGACGAGTTCGCAGATCACGCCGATCGGCGGCAGCCCGGCGAGCTTGCAAAGGTCGACGGCGGCTTCCGTATGGCCGGAGCGCATCAGCACACCGCCCTCGCGGGCGACGAGCGGGAAGATGTGGCCGGGACGGACGAAATCTGCCGGGCCGACATTCGGATTGGCAAGATTGCGCACCGTCAGCGTGCGGTCGTCGGCGGAAATGCCGGTCGTCGTGCCGTGCTTGAAATCGACCGAAACGGTGAAGGCCGTCGTGTGCGCGGAGTCGTTCTCGGCAACCATCGCGTTGAGGTTCAGGCGTTTTGCCTCTTCCTTCGGCATGGGTGTGCAGACGATGCCGGAGGTATGGCGCACGATGAAGGCCATCTTTTCGGGGGTGCAGTGGACGGCAGCGACGATCAGGTCGCCTTCGTTTTCGCGGTCGTCATCATCCATGACGACGACGATCTCGCC
This sequence comes from Rhizobium sp. SVR5-2C, assembly GCF_056755115.1. NCBI lineage: Bacteria > Pseudomonadati > Pseudomonadota > Alphaproteobacteria > Hyphomicrobiales > Rhizobiaceae > Rhizobium > Rhizobium sp. SVR5-2C. The sequence continues at coordinate 8,001 of NZ_JBNDHT010000202.1, forward strand.
GGCTTCGAAGGCTCGGATGGCATCGACGACACGCTTCTGGTCATAAGGCATGGAGGTAGTTCCTATTTCAGTCGGCCGGTCTGGCCGCGGTCGCGGAGATAATGGTCAGCGATGGCGCAGGCCACCATGGCTTCGCCGATCGGCACAGCCCGGATACCGACGCAGGGGTCGTGCCGCCCCTTGGTGCGGATATCGACATTGTTGCCGTCCGCATCGATCGAGCGTCGCTCCGTGAGAATGGAAGAGGTCGGCTTGATCGCAAAGCGCGCGACGACCGGCTGGCCGGTGGATATGCCGCCGAGAATACCGCCGGCATGGTTGGAAAGAAACAGCGGTTTGCCGTCATTGCCCATGCGCATCTCGTCGGCGTTCTCCTCACCGGTGATCTCGGCCGTGCCGAAACCATTGCCGATCTCCACACCTTTCACGGCGTTGATGGACATCAGCAGCGAGGCAATATCCTGGTCGAGCTTGCCGTAGATCGGCGCGCCGAGCCCTGCCGGAACGCCCTCGGCCACGACTTCGACAACAGCGCCGATCGAGGAGCCGTTCTTGCGGATGGTGTCGAGA
>NZ_JBNDHT010000203.1:0-8247 GCF_056755115.1 Rhizobium sp. SVR5-2C
GCTCCACGCCCATGCATGCCGGCTACCGGATGAGCGATTTCGGCGTCAGCGCCGGCGCGTCGGTGCGGCTCGTCATGGATGTCGGTGACTGGGACAACAGCGTCTGCATCAACACGCCCGGCCAGTCCGGCGATCCGCGTTCGCTGCATTATGCGGATTTGGCCGAGGGCTGGGCAAAGGGGCGATATGTGCCACTGCTCTACAGCGACGAGAAGATTGCCGCCGAAACCGAACATTGCATTCTTCTTCTGCCCGCCTGAAAACCCTTTTCGAAAGATCTCCCATGCCCTGCACCATTTCCGCCGCAGATATCGATGAAGCAGTGCTTCTCTCCGAGTTGAAACATTGGGTGGAGATCGAAACGCCGACACGCGATTCCGCGGCCGTCAACCGGCTTGCCAACCGTGTGGAAGCGATCGCGAAGGAGGCCGGACTCGTGACGGAGCGTACGCCGGGAGCGCTGGGTTTCGGCGATATTCTCGCCGTGCGGTCGCCCCGCCCGGCCGGTAGCAATGAAAGGGGCGTGCTGATCCTAGCGCATCTCGACACGGTGCATCCGATGGGCACCATCAAGGAAAATCTGCCCCTGCGGCAAGAGGGCGACAGGCTTTATGGTCCCGGTATCTACGACATGAAATCAGGAGCATTGATGGCGCTGGAAGCGATGAAAATTGCTGCGCGCGCCGGGACGCATTTACCTGTCTATCTGCTTTTCATCCCGGATGAGGAAATGGGAAGCACAAGCTCGCGTGGCTTGATCGAGAATCATGCCCGCAATGCGTCTTACGCCCTTGTAGTCGAGCCGGCACGTGACGGTGGCAAGATCGTGGTCGCCCGTAAAGGCGTCGCCATGTATGACATCCTCGTGCGCGGGCGCGCCTCTCACGCTGGCACCAGGCCGCAGGATGGGCGCAGCGCGATCCGCGCCGCCGCCCGACTGGTACTCGAACTCGAAAGCCTGAACGACGCGCAACGCGGCATCACCCTCACCGTCGGCACAATCCATGGTGGAACCGGGCGCAACATCGTGCCGGCTGAATGCCACATGCAAGTCGATCTGCGTCTTCCCGACGATGAGACGGCTGCCGAAATCCTGAAAAAGGTCGAAAGCCTGACGCCGGTCGATCCCGATATCACCATCGAGATCAAGGGAGGCGTCAACCGCCCGCCCTTTGCCCAGTCGGAGGCGGGCGAGCGGCTTTTCGATCATACTGCCAGGCTTGCCGCCGACCTCGGCATCACTCTTGAGGGCGTCAGCACCGGTGGCGGCTCCGACGGAAACTTCACCGCAGCACTTGGAGTGCCGACCCTTGATGGTCTCGGCGCCGACGGAGCCGGCGCCCATACATTCGAGGAATATATATTCGTCAGCAGCCTTGCAGTGCGCACCGCGCTTCTTGCCAATCTAATGCTAACCCTGAATGGCGATCTCTGATGTCTAGCAACGGCTCGCCACCGCTTTCCAGGTTCGCCGCATTATGACACCTTCTGAGATCATCGGTTTCGTGCTGATGGCCGGCGTTGCGGCCTATGTGCAGACTTTGACCGGCTTCGCCTTCGGGCTGCTGCTGATGGGCGCGGTCGGCCTGACAGCCGTCATGCCGCTGCGCGATGCTGCGGTCGTTACCGGCGTGCTGACGCTCGTCAATGCTGCCATCATGATGATAAGGGGCTGGCGCGACGTGTTGCGCACCGAACTGGTGCTTGTGCTCTGCGCGAGCCTGCCGACGCTCGTCGCCGGCTATTTCCTGCTCGATCATCTCGCCTCGACCGGGCTCATCTACCTGCGCATCATCCTCGGCCTCGTGATCATCGTCTCGGCCTTGCAACTGGTCATGCCGCCCAGGAAAGAGGAAAAGCAGGCAACAAAGTCCTCCTTCGTTTTCTTCGGCGCCTTTTCGGGCATCATGAGCGGCCTTTTTTCGACAAGCGGCCCGCCGCTCGTCTATCATTTCTACCGTCAGCCTCTGCCGATCGCCGCAATCCGCGAGACGCTGGTGGCAATCTTCAGCATCAACGCGCTGATACGCCTTTTCGTCGTCATTGCGGACGGTACCTTTCCGAAGCCAGTTTACTGGCCGGCCTTTTTCGCCATCATCACCGTCTCCCTCGGTACGCACATGGCGCGGCGCATGCCGTTGCCTCTGTCGCCGAAGACGTTGAGACGGATCGTCTTCGTGTTGCTTTGTGCCTCCGGCGCCTCACTGGCACTGCCGGCCATTCCGAAAGCCCTTGCCTGGAGTTAATTGCAATGCTGCTGTCCATCACGGAAGCCGAGCGCCTTGTCGCACAGATGCTGGAGAGACACAGCGTCAGCCCCGAAAATGCGAAATCGGTCGCGGTCGCTCTCGTCGCGGCCGAGACCGCCGGGCAAAGCGGTCATGGCCTGCGGCGTCTTGCGGCATATGCCGCCCAGGCCAAGGCGGGAAAGGTCGATGGTTTCGCCACGCCGGTTGCTTGGTCGAGTGCGCCTGCAGTGCTCAGGATCGATGCTGGCTGCGGCTTTGCCTATCCGGCGCTCGATCTCGCCGTTCAAAAGCTTCCGGCTCTCGCCTCGAAATCCGGCATTGCGGTCGCCGCCATTCATCGCTCGCATCATGCCGGCGTCATGGGGTTGACGGTCGAGCGCTTCGCTGAGCGCGGACTCGTGGCGCTGATGTTTGCCAATACGCCGGCGGCCATGGCGCCCTGGGGTGGAAAGACCGCCGTCTACGGCACCAATCCGATCGCCTTTGCGGCGCCACTTCCGCATGATGAGCCGATCGTCATCGATCTTGCAATGTCCAAGGTCGCGCGCGGCAGGATCATGGCGGCGCACCAGAAGGGCACCGACATTCCGGATGACTGGGCGCTCGACATAGAGGGGAAACCAACCACGAATCCGAGCGAAGCCCTGAAAGGGACGATGATGCCTCTCGGCGACGCGAAGGGCGCAGCATTGGCGCTCATGGTCGAGATATTCGCGGCGAGCCTCACCGGCACCAATTATTCCTTTGAAGCCTCCTCCCTCTTCGATGACCGCGGCAACCCGCCTAAGCTCGGGCAGATGATCATCGCGATCGATCCCGAGGCAACGGGCGGCGCCGGGACGGCCTCGCGCTTTGCACTGCTTGCGTCGACGATGACGGCCGACCCGAATGTGCGCCTGCCGGGCCGACGCAGCCAGGGCCGACGGCGGGATGCGCTCACGACCGGAGTAGAAATCGACGACGAATTGGCGGCACTCATCAACCCATGATGATGCGCCTGCCGCATCATCTTATCTGAAACGCGAAACGCCTTTTCATCACCGTCCGTCAGCGCTTCAAGGATCTTCGCAGGTGTGTCCGTTATTTGCGCTTTAACGGTCAGCGCGTACTCGGCTTGGCACGAGAACGGACGAAGCCCTCGACCGGGAATTCGCATGCAAGCAACAGCTCGTCAGGTTGAAGATGCGAAGAACACCAGAGATAACGACCTTTTCGACCGCCGCGCCGCAGCCGCGGATGCCAACGACGAAGGCGGATCATCTGGATGTGAGTTTTCCAACTTGAAATAATACTTGTGCTCTTATCGAAATACTGGAAGATCACCGATATTCATATCGCAACTCACCGTGAGAGCCAGCGCTCACGAGGCGCTCTAGAAACCGCCGCCCTTGGCAGGCCGCTAGACGGATCGTGAAAGCGTCCTAGTTCTTTCGGATGCACAGCTTTGCATCGGGAGCTTTTCGCTTTCGGCAGAAAAGGGCAGACAGGATTTCCGAGACGATCGAGGAGGGTCGCGCGGGAGGCTTGTCAATCTTTGGCAACGGACAAACACAGGGAGGAACCATGTCCAAACGTTTACTTTTCGCTTCCGTCGCAGCCATCACGCTTTCGGCCGGCACACCGCATGCCTTCGCGGCTACCGAACTACAGTGGTGGCACGCCATGGCCGGCGCCAACAACGAGGTCGTCGAGCAGCTTTCCAAGGAATTCAACGAGAGCCAGAGCGAATACAAGATCGTGCCCGTTTTCAAGGGCACCTATCCGGAAGCGCTCAATGCCGGCATCGCGGCATTCCGATCCAAGCAGCCGCCGGCGATCCTGCAGGTCTTTGACGCTGGCAGCGGCCTGATGATGGCCGCCGAGGGCGCCGTCATGCCGGCGGCCGAGATCCTGAAGAAAGGCGGCTACACATTCGATAAGTCGCAATATTTGCCGGGCATCGTCGCTTATTATTCGAAGCCGGACGGCACGATGCTGTCCTTCCCCTACAACTCTTCTTCTCCAATCCTCTTCTACAACAAGGATATCTTCACGAAGGCAGGGCTCGATGCCGAGGCCCCGCCGAAGACCTGGCCCGAAGTCTTCGAGGCGGCGAAGAAGATCAAGTCGAGCGGTGCGGCCCCTTGCGGGTTTACCTCGACCTGGCTGACCTGGATTCAGACCGAGAACTTCGCCGCCTGGAACAATGTCGCCTACGGGACCAACGAGAACGGCCTTGGCGGTACTGACGTAAAGCTTGAGTTCAACTCGCCGCTTTTCGTCCAGCACTTCCAGGCAATCGCCGATCTCGCAAAGGACGGCACTTTCCGCTATGGTGGCAGGACCTCGGAAGCCAAGCAACTCTTCACCTCGGGCGAATGCGGGATCATGACCGAATCTTCCGGCGGGCTTGGCGACATCATCAAGTCGAAGATGAACTACGGTATCGGCCAGCTTCCCTATTACGAGGGCGAAGGCCGGCCGCAGAACACGATTCCGGGCGGAGCAAGCCTTTGGGTGTTCGCTGGAAAGTCGGATGCCGAATATAAGGGCATCGCCGAATTCTTCCACTTCCTCTCGCAGACCAAGATCCAGGCTCGCCTGCATCAGGTTTCCGGCTACATGCCGGTAACGATGGCAGCCTACGAGGAGACGAAAAAATCGGGCTTCTACGACAAGAACCCCGGCCGCGAAACGCCGATCCTGCAGATGATGGGCAAGGCTCCGACGGAAAATTCCAAGGGCGTTCGCCTGATCAACCTGCCACAGGTGCGTGACATCATGAACGAAGAGTTCGAAGCCATGCTTGCCGGCAAGCAGGACGCCAAGACGGCGCTCGATAAGGCAGTCGAACGCGGCAACGCGGCGATCCAGCAGGCGCTCGGCAACTAAAATCTCCTGTCGCCCGCGGCCTCTTGGTCGCGGGCGTTCCGTCCGCTTTACAGGAGGCCGCATTGCAGCGTGTCGTCTTTCCCAACAAGATCCTTCCCTATTTCCTGGTGGCGCCGCAGATCGCGCTCACGGTCATCTTTTTCTTCTGGCCTGCGAGCCAGGCGCTCTATCAATCGACACAGCGCGAGGACCCCTTCGGGCTAAAGAGCAGCTTCGCGGGACTCTTCAATTTCAGGTCGGTGCTTGGCGACGAAAACTATCTTCATTCCTTGCAGGTAACGATTGTCTTCAGCGTAGCGACCGCCTTGCTGGCGATGGTCGTGGCGCTCGCGCTTGCGACCGCGGCCGACAAGGTCGTGCGTGGACAGGGTTTCTACCGTACCCTGCTGATCTGGCCCTATGCTGTCGCACCCGCCGTGGCCGGCATGCTGTGGCTCTTCATGTTCAATCCGGCCATGGGCACCTTCGCCTATCTCCTGCGGCGCAACGGATTCCTTTGGGACCCGCTGCTCAACGGCAACCAGGCCATGGCGCTGGTGATAGTCGCGGCTGCCTGGAAGCAGATAAGCTACAATTTTCTCTTCTTCGTCGCCGGGCTGCAGGCAATCCCGAAATCCCTGATCGAAGCGGCGGCCATCGACGGCGCGCGCGGCAACCGGCGCTTCTGGACCATCGTCTTTCCGCTGCTGGCGCCGACGACCTTCTTCCTGCTTGTCGTCAATACCGTTTATGCCTTCTTCGATACCTTCGGCATCATCCATTCGGTAACCGGCGGCGGCCCCGCCAGGGCCACCGAGACATTGGTCTACAAGGTTTACAACGACGGCTTCGTGAACCTCAACCTCGGCTCCTCGGCGGCACAGTCGGTTATCCTGATGGTGATCGTCATCGCGCTCACAGCCTTCCAGTTCCGCTTCGTGGAACGCCGGGTCCACTACGCGTAAGGTCGGTCGATGATTGAAAAGCGCCCCCTCGCCACCCTTTTCGCCCACTTGATGCTGATCCTCGGGATCATAATCGTCGCCTTCCCGATCTATTACACCTTCGTTGCCTCCACGATGACCTCGGCGGAAATCCTGCGCCCGCCGATCACGCTGCTGCCAGGCGGGCATTTCGCGGAGAACTATGGCGAGGCATTGTCCGGTGGCGTCGAGCGCGTCGTCGGCGTCAGCCTCGAACGGATGTTGTGGAACACGTTCGTGGTGTCGCTGGCAATTGCGGTCGGCAAGATCGCGATCTCGTTCCTCTCGGCCTTCGCGATCGTCTTCTTCCGCTTTCCCTTTCGGATGGGTTTCTTCTGGATGATCTTCATCACCCTGATGCTGCCGGTCGAGGTGCGCATCCTGCCGACCTACAAGGTGATCGTCGATCTCGGTATGATCGATACCTATGCCGGGCTGACGTTGCCGCTCATGGCCTCGGCGACGGCAACCTTCCTCTTTCGCCAGTTCTTCCTGACGATCCCCGGAGAACTGGTGGAAGCCGCGCGCATCGACAATGCCGGTCCATTCCGCTTCATGCGCGATATCCTGCTGCCGCTGTCGCGCACGAACATCGCAGCCCTTTTCGTCATTCTCTTTATTTACGGGTGGACGCAATATCTCTGGCCGCTCCTCGTCACGAATGACGCGCGGATGACGACGATCATCATTGGACTTCGCAAGATGGTGGATTTTGCCGACGCGGCGACGCCGTGGAATTTCGTGATGGTGACGGCGATCGTCGCAATCATCCCGCCGATCGTCATCGTCGTGCTCATGCAGCGCTGGTTTGTCAAAGGTCTTGTGGAGACGGAGAAGTAATGGCCGGTATCAAGCTCAAGGACGTCCGCAAGACTTATGGCGGCGGCACGGAAATCATCAAGGGCATCTCGCTCGACATAGGCGATGGCGAACTTGTCGTTCTTGTCGGCCCGTCAGGCTGTGGCAAGTCCACGTTGCTTCGCATGATCGCGGGGTTGGAAGGCATCACCTCGGGGGACATCATGATCGGCGAGCGCACGGTCAACCAGTTGGAGCCCTCCGAACGCGACATCGCCATGGTGTTCCAGAACTACGCGCTCTATCCGCACATGACCGTGCGCCAGAACCTCTCTTACGGCCTGAAGAATCGCAACGTCCCGAAGGATGACATCGATCGCCGCATCCTGAAGGCTGCAAGGTCACTCGAGATCGAGCCCTTCCTTGAGCGCAAGCCACGGCAGCTCTCCGGCGGCCAGCGCCAGCGCGTTGCCATGGGACGCGCAATCGTGCGCGAACCGGCCGCCTTTCTCTTCGACGAACCGCTCTCCAATCTCGATGCGAAACTGCGCGTGCAGATGCGGGTCGAGATCAGGCGGCTCCAACGTTCGTTGGGGACGACAAGCGTGTATGTAACCCATGACCAGATGGAAGCCATGACGCTCGCCGACAGGCTCGTCGTTCTGAATAATGGGCAGATCGAGCAGGTCGGCACGCCGATCGAACTCTATGAAAGACCCGCGACGACATTCGTCGCGACCTTCATCGGTTCGCCATCTATGAATCTTCTGGAAATCGCCGGCAACTCCACCATGCCTGCAGCGATTTCGGCCCCACCAACAACTGCAACGATCGGGATCCGGCCGGAAAACTTTCGGCTCGCCAAAACTGAGCGGCAAGCCGATTTCACCGCCGAAGTCCGTGTGAGTGCGGTTGAACTCGTTGGCGCCGAAAGCTACGTGCACGGCACGCTGCCAAATACACAGGACATCGTCTTCCGCGTCCCCGGCCGTTCGCTGATCTCGATTGATGAACGCCTTTCGATAGCGGCAGATCTTGAAGATTTACATTTTTTCGACAAGGAGGGGCATCGGATAATCGCCGCCTGCAGCAAGCACTGATCACACCAAGACCGATCTGTCTCGATAGGCCGGCCGCTGGGAAGGCCGCCGATCGTTCAAGGCTACGATCTCTGCTGGGTGTGGGCATGCGCAACTAAACTACTAGCGGCCCGGCACGTAAAGGAACACCTCTGGGGACGTGTTTAGCGTAGTTATACCTTTTTTGCGGAAAGGTCATAACCGATTGTCCGTGGGAGGGACGATCATATGGACCGTGTAAGGCATGGGCGTCGCCGACAAGTTTACTGGATTCCGGCTCTTTAGACC
>NZ_JBNDHT010000204.1:0-8212 GCF_056755115.1 Rhizobium sp. SVR5-2C
TTCGCCCACGGCAAGACCGCGTTCATCGGCGGAAGCGACGATGGTTTCTATGAGCGCTTCCTCCACGGTCTTCAGTCGCGGCTCGCCCTTCGGCCTCGCGAGGATGGCCGCCATCAGCCGATCGGCAAAGGAATCCTGCCATGCGAAGACGACCTCCTCTTTCGAAGGGAAATAATCGAAAAAGCTGCGCTTGGAGACATCGGCGGCTTCGGTAATGTCCTCGATCGTCGTTGCGTCGAAGCCTCTCTCGAGGAACAGCGTCATTGCCGCCTGCTCGATACGCTCACGCGTCTCCCGCCGCTTGCGCTCACGCCGGCCTTCCGCCGCGCCGCTTTGTTTCAATTCAACCATCTGCGTCCGATTGTGTCAGCCGCGGGTCTCTCCCGGAACGGCGGCCGTGCCCGTCTCCGCTTCCCTGGTACGGTATTTGAAACGATCCCGCGAGAGCTCAAGCGGCTTACGGCGTGAAATTTTATAGACTGCGGCGGGTGGCAAGTTGCGCACAGTACCACCGAGGTGCGTTGCCTTGAGCCCCAATCTGTCGAGGATCGGGCGCGGCACCGGGCAGCGAGGCCCGTAGGTGAACTGATAAAACGCACCGCCAGGCCGCATATACGCAAAGGCACTGACGAGAATGGCTGTGATTTTGCGCGGCGACATGGAAAGCAGCGGCAAACCGCTGATGACCGCAGTGACCGGCTCGCCTTCGAAGATACCGGCCTGGCCGAGATGGGCGGCATCCATCTGCAGAACACGCGCGCCCGGAAAGCGCGACCTCAGGCTGCTGACGAACTCGGGGCCATATTCGATCAGCGTCAAGTCCTGTTCTCTTGTGCCGCGTTCGAGCAACGCCCGCGTGAAAACACCGGTGCCGGGTCCGAGCTCGATAATCGGTCCGTCAAGCGCGGCAATCTCCTGCGTCATAAGCTTCGCCAGCGAAGTGCCGGACGGAGCGATCGCCGCCACGCGGAGGGGGTTGCTGATCCATGAGCGGAAAAAATGCAGGTAATCCGAGTGTCCAATGCCTGCAACCATCTTGATTGGCCCACCTGACTGAAATGCCGCTTGAGTATCCGCACGACCATCGCTTCGAGAATGGCAATTCCAAGGCATTCTCATGCAGCTTGCGGCACTTCCATCGATTTCGTTCGGCCTCATCTCACAAATCCTTTATCTGTTGCAATTTTATATCTATTGCATTTTTGCAGTTAATGCAATATTTGTTTGCAATCTGCTACAGGGATCGAAACATATGTGGACCGCGAAAGACATGCCGCAACAGACCGGAAAAAAGGTCATTGTTACAGGCGGAGCGTCCGGCATCGGCTTCCAGGTTGCCCGGGCAATGGCGCTGAAGGGCGCAGATGTGCTGATCACGGGACGGGATAAAGACAAGGGTATCGCCGCGGTCGCCGAGCTGCGCAGACTCGTGCCGCAGGCCAGCTTTTCTTTCGGCCTTCTCGACCTCGGCAATGTGGCTTCAATCGCCCGCTTCGCAGAAGCCGTGCTCGAAAGCGGAGCGCCTCTCGATCATCTCTTCAATGTCGCCGGCGTCATGATGATCCCCAAACGCACGCTCACGGCGGACGGCTTCGAGATGCATATGGGCACAAATTTCCTCGGTCATTTCGCGCTGACCGGCCGGCTTTTTCCGGCGATCGAGGCAGCGTCCGGCCGCGTCGTCACCGTCAGCGCCCGCGCGGCCAGCTGGTATCCTCTCGACATCAACGACTTGCAATCGCAAGGAGATTACCGGCCGATGCGCGCCTATGCGTTGTCGAAGCTCGCCGATATTCTGTTTGCCCTCGAACTCAACAAGCGCGCCGCCGCAACGGGCGTGGCCAGCCTCGCCGTGGACCCCGGAACAGCCAAAACGGCCTTGCAGCGCCACACCTCGCCGGTCCTGCGCCGGGCGGCGGAGATTTTGATAAGCCTGATCGGCTACCCGCTCGATCGCGTCGCCGACACGGTGGCCTTCGCGGCAACGATGGCGAAGGCAGGCGCCTACATCGGGCCGACCAGAATCATCCAGTCCCGCGGATCGCCGGGCGCAATCGCCGTCCCGAAACAAGCCAACGACGAACAGCTGCGACGACAGCTCTGGCAGGCAGCCGAGAGCCTGACGTCCGTACGGTACGCATTCAAACAAGAGAGCACATCATGACGGGCGTGAGCCTCGACAAGATCATCGACGCCCAAGATCTAGCCCCCCTTATTGAGGGTAAACGGCCCGATAACCCTCGGACGAGGCACAGGTGATGTATTTCCTGTGCGCCGCGCTGCGCGCCAGCGCATCTGCCTCGGCGGCGTCATAGTGACCGGTGATCTGCGCGTTCAGCCTGTATTGCTGCATCGCCTCGCGGTACATCGCATTGCCTTCACCGTTGCACATGAGGTTCGCAAGGAATGGCGGATTGACCGGGCTGCCGACAGGATAAAGAACCGGCTGGCTGGGGTCCTGGACGCACCCGGCAAGAATGGCTCCGGCTGCCGCCATTGAAATCGCAATCCCCATCCTCGCTTTCATGCATTTCTCTCCTGCGCAAGCTGCTTTCGACCCCGGCATAGAATAGGTACCGCTTCAAGATTGCGCGAAGCTAAGCATGCGATGACGGAGTGCAGAAAAACGAATGGCACGACAACAGAATGAAACGGGGAAATGGTCCTCAACAGCGGTGACAATTTCCCGCATCAATTTCATTGTCGCGTGCCGCCTGGACAGGCGGACATGGGATGTCTCCGTATGAACAATAGACGCAACAGTCGCCCACTTTCGGCCTCAGCACAGCGCCGCATCCTTTGCAGTCATAGAAATACTGGCAGGCGTCGGTGGGCATGGCCTCCAAGGCCCGATGGCCGCATTCCGGGCAGGTGATTGTCGACCGGTGGAAAATTGTCATGATGGCCCGGTTTCGCTCATAACAGATGCCGGATAACCTGCGTTCGTCGATGAAGCAGCAATTGCCTCGGTCGTGGTGAGGGCAGGATCAAATGCGACCGTCGCTGTTTTCGTTTGGAGGTCTATATCAACCGAGCCGACGCCTTTGACGGCCTGCATCGCCGCTTGCACAGTTATCGGGCAAAGGGCGCAGGTCATGTTGTCTATGGCAAAGGTCGCTGTTTGCATGGCCACACCTTTGGTGGCGAGCGGCTGCGCAAGTAGCACCACCGGGGTGGCGGCCTCGATTGCAATCGCACCTATAGTGACTGCCATGGCCTTAAAGAAGAAGGATCGTTTCATCCCTGAGGGTTCTCCTAGTAGAAAATGGGCGCCCACCAGTCGACGGTCAGGGCGAGAACGACCAGCCCGGTCGCGAGCCAAAGCGTGGTCTTGACGACCAACGACGATGCGGATCGTGCGCAATAGGCGCCTTCGGCACAAACAACAACCTTGCTTGAGAAATAAACCTGCCTGAAGCCGAAACCGATGAAGCCGAGCGCGATAGCGGCGAATAGGGGCTTATAGGGTTCGAGTGCCGTCAGATTGCCGATCCACGCTCCGGAAATGCCGAGCATCAACAGAACCAGCGGCCCAACACAACACGTCGAAGCCAGAACCGCGCCGATCAAGCCTCCGGCGGCCAACCACCCTTTGCCGCGATTCGCGGTATACGGCGGTACCTCAATAGAGACAGTTCCAGTTTCCATGTCACGCATGCGATCCCGACATCGAAACATCTATGAATCGAAGCTACAGTCTGTAGGATCTACAGACTCAAGGGAGACTTTGCGCATGAGCGATCACAAGTCCGAGAAGGGATTGCAGCGCGCGGACCTGGCACGGCGATCCGGCTGCAATCTCGAAACCATCCGCTACTACGAGAAAATCGGCATGATGCCAGACCCGCGGCCAAGCAGGACGGGATACCGGTTCTACGAGGAAGGGCACGTACAGCGCCTGCGCTTTATTCTCCGCGCCCGGGAACTCGGCTTTTCGATCGACGGCATTCGCGGACTTCTGAATTTGGTCGATGGCGGCACTCAAACCTGCACCGAAGTGAAGGAACGGACGGAAAGGCACTTGGCCGACATCCGCACCAAAATCGCAGACCTCAAGAGAATTGAGAGAGTTCTCGCCGAGACTTCGGCCAAGTGCAGCGGAGCGGCTGTTCCGCAGTGTCCCATGCTGGATGTGCTGACCATGTAGATCTCGCTCATTTGTATCGGTGGCGGTCACAGCACAGTCTCCCATGACAGGGGCCAGACATCCGGTCAACCGAACAGGGCCACCACTCGCATTTGTGGCTGTCCATTTGTCGTTGACTTCACAAGTGATGAGAGGAAAATGTTTCGCATGCGTCCACCCCACAGCACAAAGGGGCTCACGATGACGATCGCAAGGAAACTTCAGGACTATATCGACGGCGTCGGAATCGCCTATGACACCGTCCCGCATCACCGGACGGCAACCACCAGCCAGACGGCTCAGGCAGCCCATGTTCCCGGCAGCCGCCTCGCCAAATCCGTGCTCATTCACGACGAAACGGGCTATACACTGGCGGTTGTTCCGAGCACGCACCAGGTCGAGCTTTCGCTGCTACAAAGCGTCATGAATAAGCGCCTCGGGCTTGCGTCGGAGGATGAGATCAGCTCGCTTTTCGCCGATTGCGAAGTTGGCGCGGTCCCTCCTGTAGGATCGGCCTACAACGTCCGCATGCTCCTCGATGAGAGCCTCAACGACGCGGCTGACGTCTATTTCGAAGGTGGCGATCACCGGACGCTGGTCCATATGAGCGGACCGAATTTCCGCAACCTGATGAAGGATGCGCAGGTTGCCCGCTTCAGCCGCCCGTCATGAATATGGGATCCGAGACCACGATCATCCCTGAAAGGAAATGGCACACCAGACGAGATGAAACTGCTAACTCGTATGTGATTGTTATCGCTTTCTATTTCTGAGCGGCAGGTCTGCGTTGCGCAATCTCCGAATCCTGCCGAAAGACACCGCAAGATCGCAAGCCCCGACATAGCTCCATAGCTCCGCAGAACTCTCGCAACTTTGCAAGTTTAGCGAACATGGTTGTGGCTTAAGTCGCACGGGTTCTTGTGAACGATATGCATGCCGTTGTTCTAACGTAGCTTTTCATATCACAAGGGATCTCCATCATGTCGGATAATCTTAAGGAAGGCCTCGATCGCCGTGATTTCATAATCGCATCCATTGCCACGGTCGGCGCGTCGGCTGCCCTCGCCGTCAGTGCGGCAGGTGCGAACGCGCAGGACAATACTGGGTCCGCCGCCAACTCGACGTCACAGAAGACAGTCTACGTTGGCGATGTCATCGAAGGGAAGAAAGTCGTCAGCGCCCTTGACGTCAACGACCTGGAGCCCGGCAAGAAGCACCTCTTGTATTTTCAGGGCGTTGAGATGCCCACCGGACAGCACTGGTATGTGTCAGTGACGGTCGCCAAGGGAGCAAAGCCGGGCAAGCGCGGCGTCCTGGTCAGTGGTGTGCATGGCGACGAAATGAGTTCTATGCATACGGTCCAGACTGTGATGAACCAACTCGATCCGGCGGCGATGTCGGGGACTGTCATGGCGGTCACGGACGTGTCCCGCCCGGCCATCGAGGGCATGCAGCGCAGGTGGCCCAATTCGGGCAGGGGCAGCGATCTGATCGATATGAACCGGGAGTGGCCCGGGAACGAGAACGGCGCCACCGCGGCCAGCCGACACGCCGGGCTAATGTTCAACCGGCTTCTCCGTCCGAACGCCGACTTCGCAATCGACTTCCATACCGGAACGACCGGATTCGAGGTCAGCGCATTCAATATTGCAGAGATGGACGTACCCGAGATCAAGGCAATGGTGGAGCTCTACCCCATCGGCCAGATCTTCGATAACCCTACATATCCCAGTGTCCTGCATAACGCGTTTATCGCCGCGGGCATCCCGTCCTTCTGCCCGGAGATCGGGGCTGCCCGCCACCTGGACCTCGAGATGATCTCGCTGTTCGTGGAAGGCACAATGAACGTCCTCAAGCATCACGGCATCGTTGCCGGGTCGATGGGACGTACAGGCAAGGACGTGAGTGTCTTTGTCGGGAACAGCGCCTTCCCGATTCTTGCCACCGCGGGCGGGCTCGTCGAGCATCTGGTCAAGCTGAACGACAAGGTCGAAGCCGGACAGAAGGTGGCCATTCAGCGCAACAGCTTCGGCGAGGTGGTCGCGGAGTATACAAGCGGCGTGGCTGGAGAGATAACGGGCCAGCGCAGCGACGCAATGTCCGAGCCCGGCAACCCCTTGGTGTTCATCCTTTTCAGCAAGCCGACGCCGGAGGGCGCAGAGGTATATCCCGAGTAAAGAGCCCTGTGAGCGATCTTTGCGTGTCTCGGGAGTCCAGCGTTAGCGACGACCTTGCGAGCACGCCGTGGGCTGGGTGACCGCCTAGCCGGCTAGCTCACGGGCGAGAGACGTGAACGTTCTCGTCGGGTCAAAAGCGTAGGCTTGATACCCATTTTTCGTCTGGAATGGTGAAATGGCGCACCCGAAGAGATTCGAACTCCTGACCCCCAGATTCGTAGTCTGGTGCTCTATCCAGCTGAGCTACGGGTGCGTGTCAAAGCGGCCGTGCCGCTTGCGTGGGCGATCCTCTAAAGCGTCCTTTAGGCGAATGCAATAGCAATTCGAAAAAAATCGCGACTTTGGCTGCGGATGGCTGAGGTGCGGAATTTGCATCACTTTTCTGCATGCAGACGAGAGCGATAGTCGTCCAACGAAACAGGACGATCGGGGATCTCGATGCGGAACTGTGTGCCAGCGGTCGGTTTTTCGACAAGGGCGATCGTGCCGCCATGAGCAAGCACCAGCTCGCGCGCGATTGTGAGGCCCAGGCCCGTGCCGCCGCTGCGGGCGGAGCCGCGGAAGGCTGTGAAGAGGTTCTGGCGGGCCTTCACCGGCATTCCCGGCCCGGTGTCGTCAACAATGATGCTTACGACACTGCCGACGCGCTGTGCCGAAACCGTGATCCGCTTGACTCCATCCATACCCGTTTCGCCAGGCATCATCAGAGCCTGCAGCGCGTTGCGGCACAGATTGTGGATCACGCGGAAGAGCTGCTCGTTGTCTGCATCGACCTCGACGTCAACCGGCATTTGCTCGGAAAACTCCACTCCGCTCTGCGGATCGATCGCCAGCATGTCGCGAACGTCCTGCGTCAGGTCGTAGAGCCTGATCCGCCGGCGGCGCGGCGCCGATTCGCTTGCCTGGCCATAGGAGAGCACTTCATTGGTGTAGCCGACTGCCCGATCGATGGTTCGCAGCAACTTCGGTGCAAAGCTCTTCACCATCGGATCATCGACGCTCACCAGGCGATCCGACATCAGTTGCGCGGAGGCGAGTATGTTGCGCATGTCATGATTGATCTTGGAGACCGCAAGGCCGAGCGCGGCGAGATTCTTCTGCTGCTTTAGCGTCTTCTGCAGCTCCATCTGCATGGACGTCAGATGCCGCCCCGCGACCGCGAGTTCATCGCGCCCACCGTCGCCCACGAAAACATTCTGCGGGTTCTCCGGCTCGGTGGAGAATTTCTGCATGCTGCCGGTCAACTCGCGGATCGGGCGAATGAGGATGCGGTTGATGGCGAAGAAGATCAATGTCGCGGTGAAGAGCGAGATCAGAACGGAGAGATAGAGGACATTGCGTGCATAAGCGAACATCGCCGTGCGCAAGGCCTTGTCCTTCATCACGACTTCAACGCCCGTGCTCGTTTCGCCGACCGGGCCGTAGACGCGGATCATCCGTTTGCCGCCGAAAAGCATCGTATCCAGCGCGTCATCCATGGAACTGAGCAGCGTGGTCTTGGTCAGGTCATATTGCTCGTCGACAGAGGTCGGCATGTCGCTCATCGCAAGGAGGCGGGAGGTACCCTCTTTGCGAAGCACGATCGCCTTCGTTCCGGTTGCTTCGAGCGTCTCCTTCTGCAGCGTATGCGGCAGTTCGACAGGCTGCAAGCCATCGATGACGATGGCCGCCGCCGCCGCCGTGTTCAGCCTGTCCTCCAGCCAGCGAATGCGCATGGTCGCGATCGACGGGAAGAAGATCAGCACTTCAGCGAGCATGATGAACAAGACAGTGAGCCAAAGCAGCTTGCCCGATAGACCGCCGAACCAGCCCACCGGACGGCCGTATGCGCTGTCCGCGGTCTTATCGCTAGTCGAGTTTTCGCCCTGATGTTGCAGCGGCATGGTCTTTTCCGATCGGCGAAGCGCCT
>NZ_JBNDHT010000205.1:0-8193 GCF_056755115.1 Rhizobium sp. SVR5-2C
GCTGACCTCCTCGCGGAGACTCTTGACGAAGAGGAAACGACAGACGAGCGGCTTACCGAGATCGCCAAAGCGACCGTCAACGCGCGGGCCGCCTGATTCCGGGCAACGCGCGAGCGATACGGCGGTTGGTCGTCCTAGCGGCCAACCTGCACCTGCGGACCTCCAATCCCTGAGAGGCCGCCATGCTCCAAAACCGTATCCATCCGAAGGACTTGCCGCTTCTCAACCGAGACTAGGGGCAACGGATACGCCTTTGTGAGGTGTGACCGGCGTCCGCTGTCAAGCCGTTGGATCGCCCATGGCCGCTCTCTCGATCTGTTCGTAGGTACACTGCGACGGCTTCTTGTCGAGCCGCCAGCGCATCAGCTTCGTGCCGTGCCGGAACCGGCGGCCGGTCACATGGTCGAACCGAACCTCAACGACGAGTTCAGGCTTCAAAGGCTCCCACTCCCCGCTTCGTTCGGTACTCCACCGGCTAGGACCGCCAGGCGCTTTCCCGGTGAACCCCGGAGGGTGCCGTAGCGCTTCAAGCTTTCTCGTGAGTTCGGCACGATCGGCGTCGGCTATGGTCGAGGTGAAACCGACGTGGTCCAGTTCCCCGTCGTCGTTGTATAGACCCAGCAGCAGGGAACCGACTTCCTTCGATCTGCTTTGATAGCGAAAGCCTCCGACGACGCAGTCGGCGGTGCGGAGACGCTTGACCTTGATCATGGCGCGGGCACCAACTTCATAGGCCCCGTCAAGACGCTTGCTGACAACACCGTCGGTCCCGCCGTTGCCTGCCTGCGACAGCCACTCGTGGGCCTTCTTGAAGTCTGTGGTGAAGGGTGACAGTACGAGTTCCTTCGTTTTTACGAACGGCGTCATTAGGGTTTCCAGGACGGCTCGTCGCGTTTTCAACGGCTCCTCTAATAGCGAGCCCCCGTCCGGCGCGAAGAGGATATCGAACAGGACAAGTTTGGCTGGCGTCGAGGCGGACAACTTGCGTATCCGGCTCGCGGCAGGATGCAGCCGCATCTGCATCGCTTCGAACGACAGCTTCCCGTCAAGTTCGATGATGAGTTCCCCATCGACGACGAACCTCTCGATCGGCAGGCCCTTCAGCAACGACATGATCTCCGGAAAGTAGCGCCCGAGCGGCTTTCCGGACTTGGCCCGGATATCGGCTGCGCCGCTCTCCTTGAACGCCAGGCACCTAAATCCATCCCACTTCGGTTCGTACTGCCAGCCCTCCTCCGCCGGGAGTCCATCGGCCGATCTTGCCTCCATCGGCTCGATGTCGAGCGGCAGTCCGAATTCCTGAGCGCCGCCACACTTCTCCATGGAGCTCCCCTATGCCGCTGAAAGTTTCGAGGACTTGGCAAGCAGCTCGATCGCCTTTTCCAGCGAACGCTCGCCGTCGCAATAGTCCTTCCAGGCGCCGGTCTTTCCAAGAAGAGCAGGTACAGTCCGGACGGTAAATCGCTTTGGATCAAGGCTGGACGTCACCTGCGCCCAGGTGAGAGGCATCGACACCGTCGCACCCGGACGCGCCCGCGGTGACAGCGGAGCGACGGCCGTGGCCATCCTGTCGTTACGCAGATAGTCGAGGAAGATGCGGCCGTTGCGAAGCTTCTTGGCCATGTTGACGAGATACCGGTCGGGTGCGTCCTTGGCCATCTGCAGGCAGACATCGTGCGCGAACGATTTCGCGACGGGCCACGTCATCTTGCCTTTTTTCCGGACTGCCAGCGGTGTGACAACGTGCAGTCCTTTGCCACCTGTCGTCTTGCAGAAGCTGACAAGCCCCAAAGCCTCGAGACGTTCGCGCATCTCGTTGGCTGCGTCCACGACGGAAGAAAACGGAACGTCGGGTCCCGGATCGAGGTCGAACACGAGGCGGCCCGGAACCTCCGGCTGATCGGGCTCGCAATTCCACGGAGCTCGAGACCTGAAACCTGGGCGACCGCCGCCAGTCCCTCGATACGGTCGATCTGAAGGTAGGGGCTTGCGATCGCCGAAGACCTCCACAAGCTCCAGGAGGTTTGAGGTGCCGAGCCCGGCGTGGCGCTGGAAGAACTGCTCGCTGCCCAAACCATCGGGTGCACGGATGAGGGAGCACGGTCTGCCTTTGAGATGTTCAAGCATCCAAGGACCGATGGCTTCGAAGTAGGTTGCGAGGTCGAGCTTCGTCACCGGCTTCCGGTCGCCTGCGTGGGGCCAAAGCGTCTTGTCGGGATGAGAAATGAGAACGCCCATGACGTTGGCCTTCCCCGACGAATTTCGGCGGCTCGCCTTTGGAACCTCACTTTCCGGTTCAGGCAGCTCGGCCTCGTCCGCAGCGAAGTCTGGAGCGCCGTTTTCGTCTAGCGCGCAGATCTCGCCATCGATGATGGCGTCCGGAAGTCCAGAGGCCGCCTGCTCGATGCCAGGGTATCGGGCCGTCCAATCCAGTCCCTTCCTGGTTTTCAACGTGACCTTGCACTCCGACACTCGCATTTGAATGCGGTACCCGTCGAACTTGATCTCATGGATCCAGCCCTCTCCGGACGGGGGCCGTTCCCGGCTTTCGCATAGTTGCGGCGGTATGAATTCAGGGAGTTTGCCCGACGCCTTCGGCCGTTTCGAGCTCACCGGAGTTTTTTTCTCGCGTTCGTTGGTCTTACGTCGATCCGCAACAAGTCCTTCGTTGCTATCACACACCGCATCGGCCCCGACGGCACCGCCAGAAACCATGAACGGTTTCGGCCTGCGTGGCATCATCGAGAACCGTGCCGCCGTTTGAATGGACGGAGAAGTCGTCGTAATGCTTGAGGAGCAGCTTCGTGCGCTTACCTCCCGTGCGATCGTGCTTCATGCGAACAAGCACAAAGCTGCCTTGAAGGCGCTTTCCCTCGAGCGTGAATTTGAAATCGCCGTCTGCGAACGCCTGCTGGGGCGTCTTCTTTCCCTCCGGCTCCCAGTAACCGCGATCCCAAAGCATGACAGTGCCGCCGCCATATTGCCCCTTCGGTATGGTCCCCTCGAAGTCTCCATAGTCTAGCGGATGATCTTCGACCTCGACCGCGAGACGCTTGTCATGTGGGTCGAGCGAGGGGCCTCTGGTCACCGCCCAGGATTTGAAGACGCCGTCGAGTTCAAGTCGAAGGTCGTAGTGAAGGCGGCTGGCGTCATGCTTTTGAATGACGAACCGCAGCCGGTTCGAAGGCTTGAGCCGGGTCGCGCCACTCGGCTCCTGCGTCAGCTTGAAGTCGCGCTTCGAGCGATATTTTGAGAGCTTGTCGTCAGCCATCGTCTGCCTCGACTTGTTGTCCGCAGTGGCGCTACCTGGGTAGGATTATACTACCGTTCCGGCGTCTGAACGACGCCGGGCGGCACTGCTGTGGGTTCTTCGACGAGGGATGATCCTTCGCCGTCTTCATTGAGGCCATCCTGGGCATCCGGTGCATTCTCGTCGTATCCGGCTCCGGAAGATCCCACATGACGTCCTCCCCCGGCTGAGATGTCTGAGGCTTGGATGAATCCTCCGTGGAATTCCTGCTTCGGATTCCTGCCAGTGCCGCTCGTGCTGGCCCTCCGGCCGGCCTTCGCTTTCCCATTGCCAATACGCCAGTCGCCTGATTGCCTCTTCGCGGTCGTCGGCCATTGCGGTTCCTCCATGAGTACCTCAGCGAACTCGGTGACGTGGCGAAGGTTCCTTTGCCAGGCGCACCCTCGAGTCTTTGGTAGCGGTGGCGGAGACAGGGCCTGCCAGAAGCTATCGTCCAACCCCTCTTCCCGTCCTGTCCAGAACATCGCCGTCCCTGCTGGATCGAGCGCTGGGAACCGACTCCAGACCCTTGCTTCATCCATCGAAACTGCCATTGCTCAAAGCGTCGTATCGGTTGACGTGCCGTCGACTTTACTCGGCTCCTCATCGAAAGCCGTGAGCTGCACCATCATGGCCTTTGCATGGGTGATGGCGTCCGGTTCGGTGAGGGTGTCGTTGGAATTGCTGAAAGTGACGGAGACGTTGTCGGCTCCCTCGCCGACGAATACCACGGTCGCCGAACCCGGTTCAAACGTTACGCGTTTTTCGGTAAGCTGCATTTCGTATCTCCTGTTCACTCGGCCCTAGAACTCCCGACCCGTCATGCGGTTCCTTTGTGTTACCCGCATGCTGTCAGATAGTCTCGGACCGCATCCCGGAATGTCGAGGACGACGCAAACACCGTCTTCTTCCTGCCATTCGGGTTCCACCTTGCCGGACAACTGCTTCTCAACCATGGCCTCACCATCATGGTGGCAAACGATGAAGGACTGGCAAGGCGGCCTGGCCGCCGCGCTCCGTCCATGAAAGGCGAAAGCCGTCGTCGCTCTCTTTTCTCTTTGCCCACGACAACCGAATTCGGCCTCCCGATGTCGAGAGGGCGCGTGGACAGCAGCGTTGACTGTGAGTTCGTGGAGGTATTCAAGATCATCGGCAAGAAGCCTGAGCAGAAGACCTGCGAGGCCATGATGGGCATAGTCAAGGAAGGCGCCGAGATCATGGAGGAGTATCAGGGCATGCCAGCCCTCGACGCCGGTCTTCTCGCCGCCGCCCAGGCGGTCGAGCACTACGAGATGTCGCGCTACGGAACGCTCAGAACCTGGGCGCTCGAACTAGGCATAAAGGATGCCGTCAAGCTCCTGCAAACCACGCTCGACGAAGAGCAGGCGACCGACATCGCCCTCACCTCCATCGCGACCAAGGTCGTGAACCAGAACGCCGAAAAGGCCGCCTGACCCTAACGTGGTCCGGCCCTTTTCCGGGAGCCGGACCCACGAAGCATGGCTCCGTCGCCGTCCGGCGCCGCGAACTTCAGTCGAATTCGTAGGATCCCCTGGGCTCGGCGCGAACATAGTCTTCAAGACGTCGACGATGGCGCCGACGGTTCGAAAGACCGAAAGCGCCAGCCTGATGATGCGCTCGTGGAAATAGAAGCTTTCCGTGCCGAGCTTGTTGCGCTCGACGACCACCTCCGGGCAGTCATCCATGCCATCGAGGTAGGAATCGGGATCCTCCTAGCGAGCCCGACCAGAGAAGTCGCGGTCTTCCTCCCGGCATGAAGACTTCAAAGGTCACCACGACTGCAGCCATCACGGACATATTGATGTCGGACAAGTTGCCGAATCGGGTCAACGACACGGCCTGGCGGCAGCGCTGCGGTTTGCTGAGGTCGCTCGAACGGGGCAGGACGCCGCCAAGGCCAGGCAGGCGCTCGTCGCGGCGGCGCGGGAAGCGACGATCAAGGTACTTCCAGACGATGAGCCGCGTGCGCGAAGCCGGGCGTGGCTCTTCGACAAAGGGGCGTTATTCGTCGACGGGGACTCGGGCGGAAGCGAGTGCATTAGTCCGGTTTATCGTGCAAGCCGGTCCTCGTTGATGCGGAGAGTTACAAGTACGCCGCTCCTCGTCCAGTTGTAGACAATCGAACCTGCAAGATGCCCGGTGACTACCCGGTGGAGAAGTCTGCTTCCGTAACCGTCCGATGCTGCCGGCGCGTCGACTTCCGGGCCGCCTTGTTCGGTCCACACTATCTCCACCTCCCCGCCGGCTACGTTCCCCGAGACGTCCAAAGTGCCGGTCGCGACAGAGAGCGCCCCGTACTTCAGCGAGTTCGTGGCAAGCTCGTGAATAACTAGGGCCAAGTTGGTCGCCGCGGCCTCGCCTACGCCCATACGCGGGACGGCGACGCGGATGCGGCCCGCGAAGGCGCCACGTCGTCGTACGGTGCCAGCAGGACAGTGAAAAGGTCCCCAAGAAGGGCCGCGCTTCCCTGGCCGCCAGGAAGCGGACGGACAAGGTCGTGCGCACGACCAAGGGCAGTCAGCCGCTGTGTCAGTTGCTGCGCCATCTCCTCCTTCGATCCGGCCGCACGCGAGGTGATTGCAGTTAGTCCGGCTGCAAGCGCCAGAAGGTTCTTGACCCGGTGGCTCATCTCGCCCGCGAGCAGCTCATGTCCTTCCTCCGCCTGCTTGCGACCGGTGACATCCAGGAATATGCCCGTCATCTTGCGGGCGACTATGTCGACGTCATTACCCTGGCCCCGAGCGGAGATCCAACGGACATCGGAGGCTTCCGTCAGAATGCGGAAGTCGATCTCGTATGGGCCGACAATGGCTCTCGTCGCGACAAACGCGGCCCTCACCCTGTCGCGGTCCACTGGATGGATTTTCTCCGACAGAGACTCGAATGTGGGTGTCTTGTCGTTGGAGACATCCCAGAGTTCGTAGCCCTTGGCATCCATCAGGAATGTGTCGTCGTCGACGTTCCACGACCAAAGCGCAACGCCTGCAGCCTTGATCGCATTGCGTAGCTGTTCGGGTTTCCATTCCGGATTGTCGATCGGGTCGTGGCTTTTCACTGAATCCCTTCGTTTCTTCTTGAAGACGACCGGTTCTTATATAGGGACGATACCGGGCGATCCGAACCTCGCATCTATTTTAAGTTGGCAGGCACGACAGGAAAAGCAGTTCCTCGCCGCATCGGCCAAGGGGAACGTGGTGACATCATGGATGCTCTGAGAAAATCGGTCGAGGGCGACGCCAAGGCCGGGAAGCGAGGGTGAGATGCCTTTCGGCTTCTGGCAGACCTGCTTAATCGCCCTAGTGTTCCCGGCATGTGTAATGACTACGAACAACACATCCTCTGGGCCGAATACTGCAAGATGATGCAGGAGCTTGCGCTGCGCATCCCTGCGAACCAAGTGGAACTCGATCTGCCGCAAGCCGACGACATCAAGATCGGAGACACCGCGCCGGTGATGAGGCAATACGGCGACGAGGTAGAGCTGTTCCCAGCCAAGTTCGGTTTCCCACCGCCTGAGGGCCGCAAAGGCGGTCCCGTCTTCAACTTTGTAAGCGGCGGCAGGAATTTTGCCGACAGCAAGCGATGTCTGATCCCCGCCAGCGCATTCTTCGAGTTCACGGGCACAAAGTATCCAAAGGCCAAACACCGCTTCGCACTGAAGGGTGCGCCGATGATGGCGATCGCGGGACTATGGCGGGAGGGCCAAGGCAACCAGCCGGCGTCGATGACTATGCTCACGACGAAGCCAGGGCCGGACGTCGAACCGATCCACAATCGCCAAGGCGTCGTCCTGCGGCCCGATGACTGGCAGCACTGGATCAACAAGCTGACGAAGCCGCAGGAGGAGCTACTGCGGCCCTTGCCTGCAGGGAGCTTGGCGGTCGAACAGGTGCGGCATGGAAGCGACTAATTCGAGAGTCTTTTTCGGCTGCTCGACAGTCGCTTGACGAAAGCCCAGGCCAGTCGGAATCCGCCTCCTTAAAAAAATCTCGCGGCAGCCAAACCGGGAGATCGCCATGAAACACATCCCCATCGCCCCATCGGTCGCTTCATAGCGGGAGCAACCGGATCGATGGAATGCAGAGCACACGGAGTTCATGAGTCCAACCCTTTCAGCGCGGTGCTATCCGAAGGAAGGTCGTCATATTCAGATGAGGCCGTTTGAGCTACAAGCCTGCGCCGGATCTTCATTTTGCTCGGTGAGGCGAGCGGAACTGACGGAACCTTTGCGAGAGACGCGATGGCTGCAGTTGTCATGTCAAACGCGACGAAATCGGCATTCAGATCCTTTCCTTGATCGGCTCGGGAGCCACTGGTATCCGCTTCGTCCTGTATCTGCGTCCAAAAAACGATGCCGACCCTGATTGTGTTATCCGCGCGTTTGAGCCGGCGCACCAGGAACCTCGCATGTCTGGCTGAATTCTGATTGAGAAAACACACCACGATGGTGTCAAGTTTCCCGGTCAGTAGCTTTCGAATGTTGGCAGGCTTGATTCCCTGGAAGCTTGCTGCGTTCGCGGTGGCGCCTTCCACCCGCAATACCTGGGCCAGCATTGCGGCCGAAACATCATCAATCTCGCCCCGTCCACCCACGCAGAGAATATTCATGCCTTGGCCGTCGGGTATGTCCTGTCTGTCTGCCGCCGCCTGCTTCCCTTGGTCCTTGGAAGGATCCTCGATCTCGTCGTCGTCACTCTCCTGGGCCGCAATATCCTCCAGACTGGACACCAGGGACATTCCACTTGCCGCGACGCGCAAGCGCTGCTCATCACTCATGACGCCGCGAGCCCGGTCTCGCTCGGCCAATATCAAGGCAGGCACCGCAACGGCGTCGTAGTAATCCACCAGATACTCTTCATCGAGAATCTCCTCCGCTTGATCTG
>NZ_JBNDHT010000206.1:0-8099 GCF_056755115.1 Rhizobium sp. SVR5-2C
GTCCCCGTACATACTATCCCGACCGTTGACAGGCACCCCATCCACTGCGCACGGCAGAGCCGCGACGACAGACACCTAGGCAGCAAGTGCCACCTCGGCGTGGTCTCCGTGGCGCGCGATCCGCATGGACAGGTCCAGCTTCACGTCCGACGCCATGGCAACCATGGACCTCGAACATATAATGTTGGAAGCTTCGTTTGTTCAAGATCTGGTTGCAGATTTTTCACTGATAAAGCAGAAACTTGCTTCATGTCCTTCGGATAGGGAGTTATTTGCTCCCCCGGGTTGTGATTTTCTTCTACAGTTTTGCAAGTCGGCTGCGTGACCAGATCGATCCAGCAGCGCCGCGTCTGCGGCGCAAAAAGAGTCTTTCGCGCTCAAGGACTTGAGCGCGCTGGATGCCGGATCAAGTCCGGCATGACGGCAGAAGGGGCCAGCGCCGAGAAATCAGCGGCCCGGCCGGCCGGTCTTCCCCTTCGTCCGGCCCTTGCGCTTCTGGTCCACCGGGTCCTCGTAGGAGCCGACGCCGGTCTTGCCGCGGACGAGGGGGCGGGGGTCGTCTGGCTGCGCCGTCCTTAAGCTCCTGCTGGCGTCGTCGCTGACGGGGTCCCCGGCGTGTTCCGGCTGGCCTTCCAAGAGCGGCGAGAAGCGCTTCTTGGTGCTGACCGATTCCGCCGGACGGTCCGGCAGCTTGCCGGTGACCGGTTTTTCGGTGCGGCCGACGGTCATTTCGTCGAGGCTGTTGCGGCGGAAGAGGGATTGCCCCTCCCCAACCCTCCCCACAGGGGGGAGGGACCCTGTCGCGTCTGCCTGTCCGCTGCGGCTTGAGCCGCGGCCTCTGGGTTCGGCGATGTCGCGGCCCATGTCGTCGAGAGAGGGTTTGGCGAAGTAGGAGGTTCCACGCTCGCCCTCGTGGTTCGAGACGGCCCTTTGGGCCTCCTCACCATGAGGGCTGGTGTTGGCGCGAGTGGCTTTCCCCTCCCCAACCCTCCCCACAGGGGGGAGGGAGTCTGCTGCGGCGCCCTTTGCGCCCTCATGCTGAGGCGCGGAGGCCGTAGACCGGAGCCTCGAAGCATCCTTGCGGCCAGTTTCCATCGACTTGGCTTCCTCGCGCGCCATCGGGTCGTCCATGACGGCGAGTTCGGCGGCCTTGAGGCGCTTGATCTCGTCGCGCAGTCGGGCGGCTTTTTCGAAGTCGAGGTCGGCGGCGGCGTCGCGCATCTGTTTTTCGAGCGCGTTGAGATGGGCCTGCAGGTTACCGCCGACGAGGTTGCCGCCGTCGGCGAAGCCCTTGCCTGATGCGCCGGAGATGTCGGCGCGGACGTGGTCGCGCTCGTAGACGGAATCGAGGATGTCGGAGATCTTCGCCTTCACCGATTCCGGCGTGATGCCGTGTTCCTCGTTGTAGGCCATCTGCTTTTCGCGGCGCCGCGCGGTTTCCTCCATGGCGCGCGACATCGAGCCGGTGACGGTGTCGGCATAGAGGATCACCTTGCCGTCGACGTTTCGCGCCGCGCGGCCGATCGTCTGAATGAGGGACGTTTCGGAGCGCAAAAAACCTTCCTTGTCGGCGTCGAGGATGGCGACGAAGCCGCATTCGGGAATGTCGAGGCCCTCGCGCAGAAGGTTGATGCCGACGAGGCAGTCGAAGGCGCCGAGGCGCAGATCGCGGATGATCTCGATGCGCTCCAGCGTGTCGATGTCGGAGTGCATGTAGCGGACGCGGATGCCCTGCTCATGCAGGTATTCGGTGAGGTCCTCGGCCATGCGCTTGGTGAGCACGGTGCACAGCGTGCGGTAGCCCTTGGCGGAGGTCTCGCGGATCTCGCCGAGCACGTCGTCGACCTGGGAGCGGGCGGAGCGGACCTCGACGGGCGGGTCGATGAGGCCGGTCGGGCGGATCACCTGTTCGGCGAAGACGCCGCCCGACTGCTCCATTTCCCAGCCGCCGGGGGTGGCGGAGACGGCGACGGTATCCGGGCGCATCGCATCCCATTCCTCGAAGCGCAGCGGCCGGTTGTCCATGCACGACGGCAGGCGGAAGCCGTATTCGGCGAGCGTCGCCTTGCGGCGGAAGTCGCCGCGATACATGCCGCCGATCTGCGGGATGGTGACGTGGCTCTCGTCGATGAAGACGATGGCGTTGTCGGGGATGTATTCGAAGAGGGTGGGCGGCGGATCGCCGGGATCGCGGCCGGTGAGATAGCGCGAATAGTTCTCGATGCCGGCGCAGGAGCCGGTCGCCTCCAACATCTCGATGTCGTAGCGGGTGCGCTGCTCCAGGCGCTGGGCCTCCAGCAGGCGGCCGGCTTTTTCCAGCTCGGCGAGGCGGAGCTTCAGCTCCTCCTTGATCGCCTTGATGGCGCCGTTCAGCGTCGGGCGGGGGGTGACGTAGTGCGAATTGGCGTAGATTTTTACCGATTTCAGGTCGCCGGTCTTCTGGCCGGTCAGCGGGTCGAACTCGGTGATGGCGTCGATCTCGTCGCCGAACATCGAGATGCGCCAGGCGGCGTCTTCCAAGTGAGCCGGGAAGATCTCGATGGTGTCGCCCCGCACGCGGAAGGAGCCGCGCTGGAAATCCATGTCGCGGCGCTTGTACTGCTGGGCGACGAGGTCGGCGAGGAGCTGGCGCTGGTCGAGGCGGTCGCCGACCTCCATCTGGAAGGTCATGGCGGTATAGGTCTCGACCGAGCCGATACCGTAGATGCAGGAGACCGAGGCGACGATGATGCAGTCGTCGCGTTCGAGCAGCGAGCGGGTCGCCGAGTGGCGCATGCGGTCGATCTGCTCGTTGATCGAGGATTCCTTCTCGATATAGGTGTCGGAGCGCGGGACGTAGGCCTCCGGCTGGTAGTAGTCGTAGTAGGAGACGAAATACTCGACGGCGTTATCAGGGAAGAAGTTCTTGAACTCGGAATAGAGCTGGGCGGCGAGCGTCTTGTTGGGCGCGAGGATGACGGCGGGGCGCTGCGTCGCCTCGATCACCTTGGCCATGGTGAAGGTCTTGCCGGAGCCGGTGACGCCGAGCAGCACCTGCGAGCGGTCGCCGTTCTCCAGGCCCTCAACGAGGTCCTTGATGGCGGTCGGCTGGTCGCCGGCGGGCTGGTAGTCGGAGGCCATGCGGATCACGATGCCGCCTTCGGATTTCTCCGGCCGGGCGGGGCGGTGCGGCGTCCAGATCTTGCCGTTCTTGTGCAGCGGATTGCCGCTCTCGATCAACGCCGCCAGCGCCTCGACGGTGGCGGTGACGGCGGTGCCCGCCTTGAGCTCGGCGGCCTCTTCCAGCGTCGTGTTCATGCCGGCCACCGGATTGAGGCCGGCGGCGGCGCGGGTCTTCGGGTCGGTCGAGCCGCCCATGGAGGTGCCGCGCGCCGATTTCGAGGCGGCGATTTCCACCTTCTTGCGGTGCTTGCCCGCCTTGGAGGCGATCTCGCGCTGGGATTCGACGGACGAGGCTTCCGCCTCGGCCTCGAGCTGCTTCACCCAGTCGGCGACGCTGCCGCTCAGGGGAGCGCCTTCGAAGGACGACTGCGGGGCTTCCTCGAAGCCATTCGGGGCGGGAGATTTCTTCGGAGATTTGGCCATGCGCGGAATATGGCGAGAGTCAGCGCGAAAGAAAAGGGGCAAAGAGTACAAAAGGGAAACGAATGAATCGTTCGGTTTTCGCCAACAGTGTGGCGCTCCAGGGTCGCGGGCGAGGGCGCCTCATCTAGGCCGGCGGATGGCGCGGATCTTGCCGCTGTTGCCGCCGCCCGCGAAGAAGCGGTCGCCGCCATCGGATTCGAGGCCGGAGACGGCGGTGCCTTCGGGCATGTCCAGGCTCTGCAGCACCTCGCCGGTGACGGGGTCGATGCGGCGCACGTCACTGTCGTCGCCTTCCCAGGTGCCGTGCCAGAGTTCGCCGTCGACCCAGGTGACGCCGGTGACCATGCGGTTGGATTCGATGGTGCGCAGGATGTCGCCGGTTGCCGGATCGATCTGGTGGATCTTCCGGTCGCGATGCTGGCCGACCCAGAGCGTGCCTTCCGACCAGGCGAGCCCGGAATCGCCGCCGTGTCCGGGGGCCGGAATACTGGACAGCACCGCGCCGGACGCCGGGTCGATCTTCAGGATGCGGTCCCCGGCGATCTGGAAGAGGTGGCGGCCGTCGAAGGCCGTTCCGGCATGAGAGGCGACGTCGATGGAACGAAGCTGCCGGCCGTCGTCCGGATCGAAGGCGTGCAGCTTCTCGCCCGAGGCGAACCAGACCTGCCGGCCGTCGAAGGTGACGCCGGCGACGCTCGGGGCGTCCTCGAAGGGACCATATTCGCGAATGATTTCAGCTACAGATTTTTTCATGGCGTCCATCCTAATCGCTCGGCAGCGGGCCGGGGAGTAACAAAGTTGTCGGGAATGCCACGGCGGGCGGCATCATCCAGCGGCGCGCCCTGCCGTTGCCGAAGGATAACACCTTTCCCGCGCTTGTGAGCGCATCGAGCGCCCGCTGCACGGTGCGCGGGCTGGTTCCGAGGGCGATCGCCAGCGCCGAACTCGACCAGGCTTCGCCGTCCGCCAGCAAGGCGAGCAGGAAGGCATTCTCTTCTTCGACCGGTGGGGCGAGCACAGCGATGTCGCGTTTTCCACGCGGCATCAGCACAAAGCCGCGCTTCGTCGCCCTGATCTCGGCAAGCATTTCCAGAGCCGCGCGAAGCCGCCCGATCTCGACCCGCAGCCGCGCCCGGTGCGATTCATCGGCATGCCTTGCGCGAAAGGCGCGTGACAACAGTAGGGCGCGCGGCGCATCGCCGGGGGCGGCTTCCGCCAGTGTCCGTGCCAGCTCGAAAAGCACCGGCCGTCCGGCGAGCGGTACCACATGGCTGCCGCTGCGCACGACATTGCGGCATGCATCGATCACCAGCGCGTCCGAGGCGAACAGGCGCTCGACCTCCGCAAGCCGGATCACCCGCTCCTCGCCGCGGGCGACAAGGCGTGCGGCGGGCGCATCGAGCACCTGCGCGGCCTGCTCCACCTCGACGCTCAGCGCGGGGATGCCGGCGCTCCGCGCCGCATCAGTCGCCCTTGCCAAAGCTTCCCGTGCGGTCCTTGTCCGCAGCCTCCTGATCTCGATGCCGGCGACCGCCAACTCGTGGCCCGCGCGCAGGGCAGGCGGGAGGGGGGCCGGATCGAGATCGGCAAGGCGGCGTTCGGCTTCGTCGAGATGGCCGATCAACAGCAGGCGGCGCACCTGCAGATTGCCGGCATGCGCGGCGTTGAGGCGGTCGCCGTGGCTTTCCAGCGTCCGGCGTGCGGCATCCAGGGCCTTTTGCGGCCAGGTGAGGTCGCGCGAGACGAGGGCGATTTCGGCTTCGGCAACAATGCAGCGGGCGCGGGCGATGGCTTCGCGCGGTCCGAAGCCGCGCGCGGCAGCTTTCAGCAGGGCCTTGGCGCGGACGAGATCGCCGAGTTGCGCCATCGCGATGCCCCTGAGCGCAAGCGCCGGCGGATCGTCACGCAGGGAGACGCGCTTCAGCGCGCCGAGCGCATCGCCCGAGGCAAGCGCCTGCGCTGCCGCCGTGATCAGCGAGTCCATGCAAATCCCGTCACACTTGTAACTCCCGGCCTTCGTGCTTCCAGCGGTAGTTTATTCCCGACCAGCAGGCAACAGGGCGCGCCGCCAAGCCGGCGACCAGCAACCAAAGGAGACTGAAGATGATGGAACATACAACCGGATCACGGGCGGAGTGGCTTGCAGCAAGGCTTGAACTGCTGGAGCAGGAGAAGGAACTGACGCGGCGCAGCGACGAAGTGGCCGAGCGGCGCCAGCAGCTGCCCTGGGTGAAGATCGACCAGGACTATCGCCTGGAGACAGAGGCGGGAATCGTGCCGCTTTCCGCGCTCTTCAAGGGCCGCTCGCAGCTGCTCGTCTATCATTTCATGTTCGGCCCGGATTATACGGCCGGCTGCCCATCCTGCTCGGCGATCGCCGACGGCTTCAACGGTGTGGTAGTCCATCTGGAAAACCATGATGTCGCGTTCAGCGCCGTATCCCGGGCGCCGCTGGCGAAACTGCAGGAATTCAAGCGGCGCATGGGCTGGACCTTCGACTGGGCCTCGTCGGTCGGTAGCGATTTCAATCATGATTTCAATGTCTGGTTCACGGCGGAGGAGCAGCGCGACGGCATCGAATACAACTACCGCCGCGAGCCGCCGATGCCGGGACCGCTGGCCGCCAGGGGTGGCGAAGGGCCCGCGGCCCAGGTCGCCTCGGCAACGGGAACCGATGTCGCGACCTTTATACGCGAAAGGCCGGGGCTTAGCGCCTTCGTGATGAAGGACGGCGCGATCTATCACGCCTATTCGTCCTATGCGCGCGGACTGGACGGCGTCTGGGGGATGTACCAGTGGCTCGACCGCGCGCCGCTCGGCCGCAACGAGACGGGCATCTGGTGGCGTCACCATGACAAATACGGGGTGAGCTGATGTCGCGGCTACCGCATTCCAACCCCAGCGCCGGCGGCAACGCCGCCGGCCTTTCCTCGGGCGTCGCCCGCTGGCTGTCATTGGCCGCAGCGCCGACCTTCGCGGCCATGGCCTTTCTAACGGCAGGCGGTGCACCGCCCGACATGATCTGCGCCATGCATGGCGCCTCGATATTCGGCGGCATGGTGCCGATGTACCTGCTGATGAGCCTGTTTCATGCCGGTCCCTGGCTGAGACTGGTGGCGGGCGGAGCGGAAAGTGTCCGCCGGCCATGAGCCGGCGGGCGGTCGACTCTTGGAGCGGGAAATTTGCGCCGCTCCCGACCGCTATCGGCCCATGACGGTCATCGGGACTAGGCGGCGCAGCATTTCGCTCCGGTCGCCGGTCCGCAACAGTCGGCAACCTGGACCTGTTCCGCCAACCACCGGTCACGCGGCTTGCAGCTTGCGGCACGCGGCGCAAGTTCGACATGCACCACGCCGTCACAGACAACGGGGGTCGAAGCGCAATAAAGCTGCATTGGCTGCACGCCGTCGCTCACTTCGAAGGTCAGTTTCGCTGAGCCGCCCAGCTGCACATGCTCAGAGACCTTGCGGATGATGGCGGCGAATCTGCCCGCCGGCATATGGGTGCGGTCGCCTTCGTCGATATCCCAAAGCTGTACGAAAATTTCCACCCAAGCCTCCGGGTTGGCTCCGCAGTCGAGTGCCTGGAACTGACCGGCTTTCACTTCGGTGACGTGATAGCCGGGCTTCACGGGGCGGCCGCCATAGTGGAACACTAGAGGCAAATCGCGGGAGGCGGCGAGCCCATCGAGCAGCAGGCCGAGGCTGATATCCTGAGAAAAGGTCTTGTTCACTGCATTCATCTGCGATATTCCTCGTTTCAACATTTCAAGGATTGTTGAAATATGGATGAACGTCAAGCCCTCGCTTCATTTGGCGCGCTTTCCCAGGAAAGCCGCCTGCAGATCGTCCGTATGCTCGTGGTTGCCGGTCCTGATGGCATGGCGGCAGGCACGATTGCGGAAAAGCTCGAAGTCTCGCCGTCGAATGTTTCCTTCCACCTGAAGGAGCTGGATCGCGCCGGCCTTATCAGCCAGCAGCGCGAAGCCCGCTCGATCATCTACACCGCGAATTACGATGCCCTCGGCGGCCTCGTGCGCTTTCTGATGGAAGACTGCTGCGCCGGCCATCCGGAAATCTGCGCGCCGGCGGCCGAGGTTGCGGCCTGCTGCACGCCGGCCGAAGGCAAGGTTCAATGATCACGCTGACGCGGTTGGAGGCTTGAAACTATGACGTCGTTTCCGCTTTCGCGTCGCCTTGTTTCGGAAGGGCTCGGCACGGGCATTGTGGTCGCGACCGTCGTCGGTTCGGGCATCATGGCGGATCGTCTGACCGATGATACGGCGCTAGCTCTGCTCGCCAACACGCTGGCGACGGGGGCAATGCTCGTCGTGCTGATTACCGTTCTCGGGCCGATATCGGGCGCGCATTTCAATCCGGTCGTCTCGCTGGTCTTTGCGCTGCGTCGCGAATTGCCAGCCGCGTCCATGCCGGCCTATATCGCCGCGCAGACTTTTGGCGGCATTGCAGGCACGATGCTCGCGCATGGCATGTTCGCGCTACCCTTGCTGCAGG
>NZ_JBNDHT010000207.1:0-8088 GCF_056755115.1 Rhizobium sp. SVR5-2C
GCAGGAGAAGGGGAACAGCGAGGCAGATCGCACCCGAGATCCACCGACCGCTGGACATATTGCCGGTTCTCACGCGGTAGCGCTGTGCCGAAACAAAGAGAACAGCAGCCGCGATCAGGAAAAGGGCCGCTGTCGCAACGAAGACAGGAAGACCCGGTTGAGGAATGGGCGTTGGAAGGAACAGTCCACGCTTGTTGAGAAAGAAGACGTCGAATGCATTGAGGCTCTGGCGCGGGGCGGGGAGGCTTCCAAGGACGGCAAAATACCAGAAGAACAACTGCAGGAGCAGCGGAACGTTCCGGACGACCTCGACATAGAACTGTGCCAGAAGCGAGAGAAGTGGATTGATCGACAGACGCGCCACCGACACGAAGAAGCCGAGCACTGTCGAAAGCACAATGGAGACGACGGCGATCAGCGCCGTATTGATGAATGCTACGAGAAAAGCCCTGAAATAAGTTGCGCCCTCCGGATAGGCGATCGGGGTCTGGGCGATCTCGAAGCCGGCGGGCCGCGACAGGAAGCCAAAACCCACTTGCAGGTTGAGCCGAGCAATATTGCCGATGACGTTGACCACAATGGATCCAACGAACAGGGCCAGCACAAGCAGGACGATCGCCTGGATTGCCAGCGTTCGCGGCCCGCCCGCGCTCAGCCTGGCGATCATGCCGGGCTGAGGCGGTGGTTTCAGCGTGCTAATATTGGCGGTCATGCAGGTGGGTTATGGCGCTCGGTGCTCAGCGGAATGGCGGAGAGATCAGAAGACCGCCGTTATTCCAGAGATTGTTCAGCCCGCGCGAGAGGTGCAGCGAGGACTTTTCTCCGAGATTGCGGTCAAAGATCTCGCCGTAGTTACCGACGGATTTGACGATGTTGTAAGCCCAATTGGCCGGCAGGCCAAGTTTCTGGCCGAGGTCGTCGCCGATGCCGAGAAACCGCTTAACCTCAGGACTGGCGGATGTCTTCGCGATGTCGTCGACGTTGCCCGAGTTGATGCCGAGTTCTTCGGCGGCCATCGTCGCAAATCCGACCCAGCGGACGAGATGAGTCCACTTTTCATCGTTGTCGCGTACGACCGGTCCCACGGTTTCCTTAGAAATCGTCTCGGGAAGGATCACGTGCTGGCTCGGATCCTTCAGTCCCTGGCCGCGTGAGGCGAGCGAACCGCGGTCATTCGTCCAGGCGTCGCAGCGCTCCTCGTCGTAGGCAAGCCGCGTCGCATCCGTGCCATTGAAGGTCACAATCTTGTAGGTGAGCTTATGCTGGCGGAAATAGTCCGCGATGTTCAGCTCGGTCGTCGTTCCCTGAGCAGCGCAGATCGTCGCCCCATCCAGCTCGTTGACACTCTTGATACCGGCGGACTTGCGGACCATGAAACCCTGACCGTCATAGAAGACGGTGAGCGGAAACTCGACGCCGCCACCATTGTCGCGATTGTAGCTCCAGGTGAAGCGGTGAGTCAGAACGTCGACGCCGCCGGTGGTCAGTACCGTGAACGCGTCGCGCGGCTCGACGACGTGAAGTTCGACCTTCTTGGGGTCGCCAAAAACGGCCGACGCGATGGCGCGGCAAAAATCGATGTCGAAGCCGCGTTGATTGCCTTGATTATCCGTGAAGGCGAATCCGGGGTTATTTGGAGCGATGCCGCAGCGAACGGCGCCGCGAGCCTTGACATCGCTGAGCGTATCGGCATGCGCGGCAAGACTGCCGCCGAGAAGGATTGCCGCCGAAAGCGCTAGAATCGACCTGATCTGCATATGTGTCTCCCAATTTCCGCCTCGCCTCTTTTGAGGTCTCGCGGCGTGTCCCTTTCAGCGATGCTGCGCCGGCTGGATTTCATCGAGCGGGGGGAATCGATACGCGACGATCTGCATGCCCTCTGTCGCGTGTCCCCTTTCGACGCGCTCCCAAACGCGCAGCGGTTAGGTGGCATCGGCGAGAAAAAAATAGCAAGGGGCCATCAGGCTTCGAAAGTGATAGGTAATCGCCTATCTCCGGTGAATGCTGCTGCTGGAAATAGCCAGGTGCCGCTTTCGCAAAAACTCGGCAAACAGGGCTACGGAAGGCGATACGGGCCGTTTTACAGAGAAAATCTGCCGCACGTCCATCATCAGAGGCGGTGCGTCGAGCGGCAGCATGACAAGGTTGCCTTTTTCGAGATCATGCTGGACGCGCCTTAGAAGGCAACAATACAGGCCGACCTCGGCCATGGCGAGCGCCCGCAGGAATTCGAATTCGGTGGCTTTCGACACGACGGAAATATTGTGGACGCCGACCTCGGTCAACATCTTGATGACATTCTGACCGAACAATGAACCGTCCGGCGGACCAACGAACCTACAGGTATCGAGTTCAGCCGGTGCAATGCCATTCCTCCTGGCCAGCGGATGCTTGGGGGAGGCGACGATGGCAATCTCCTGCTGTCCGACAATGACCGAGCTCAGGCCGGGCACCTCTTCATTGCTGAGATAAAGGCCGACATTTGCGGTATCGCTGCGGATGAGATCGATCACTTCCTCCTGGCGTCCAACCCGGGTCACCAGCTCGACCTCCCGGTGCTGCCCGGCAAATTCGGCAAGGAGAGGGGGCATGAAGTCCGATAGCGACCGCTGGCAAGCCAGGATGACCCGGCGCTCGGATTCCAGCCGCGATCTATGGAGATCGACTGCCATGCTCTCGGCTTCGTCGAGAAGAAGTCTGGCGTGGTTGAGAAAGGTCTTTCCGAGATCCGTGAGTTCGACGCCACGGCCGCGTCGACGTTGGAAGAGTGCCCCGCCCGCCTGGCTTTCCAATGCCTGCACGTGACTGCTGATCGAAGGCTGGACCATGCCGAGCTTTTCGGCTGCCGCCCTGAAGCCGCCGCATTCTGCAATGGCAATGAAGACTTCCAGCCGTCTTAGCGTAATCCTTGGCGGTTTATGCATATCGTAAGCCCGTGAATCGGCCCCGTGCAGGCATCGAATGATGGCGCAGGCCGAAAAATTTTCGACAGTTATATGACGTAATGCATTGGCCCTGCAATCGCTTGCCGGCGCCAACATAGGCAAAAGCCTATCACTTTTGTAGCCCTTTCACCCGTTGCTATTTGTCTGTTGTCTTGAAAGATTTTCGCTCCGGCAGGTGGTTGCCGCAAATCGGGGTTTTGGGAGGAACGCTTCTTCGGGGAAGCATGGCCGAAGCCCTATCATAGGTGTGGGTAATGTCTGAAAACAAGCTTTCCTCGGGCGGCCTTAATGTTGCTGTCGATATCGGCGGAACATTCACGGACCTCGTCGCATTCGATGAAAGCAGGGGCCGCGTCTACCAGGCCAAGTCACTGACCACGCCGCATGAATTGTCCCAAGGCGTTTGGGATTGCCTGGCCAAGGCTGGCATTGCCCTCGGCAGTGCAGAAAATATCGTTCACGGTTCGACGGTCGCGATCAATATCGCCATCGAGGAAAAAGGCGCGAAAACGGCACTCGTCGTCACCAAGGGCACACGCGACGTCTACAAGATCGGCCGCCAGAACAGGCCGGAAGCCTACAACTTCGCGTTCAGGAGGCCCGTGCCCCTCGCATCTCGCGCCAACACCTTCGAGGTGGACGAGCGGCTGTCGGCAAGCGGCTCGGTGCTGAAGCCGATCGATCCCGCCGAGGTCGAGGCTGTCGCCTGTGCCATCAAGGAATGCGGCGCAGAAACCGTCGCGGTCTGCTTCCTGCATTCCTATGTCGATCCAACGCACGAAATAGAGGCGGGGAGAATCCTCCGTCGGATGTTACCTGGCGTCTACATATCCCTGTCGCACGAGATCGTTCGTGAATACCGCGAATACGAACGGACCTCGACGACCGTTATGAATGCCTACATCGGCCCCAAGACGACCGAATATGTCGGCCGCATGCAGGACCGCCTCGGGGTGGACGGCTTCCGCGGCCGCTTTCTCATCATGCAGTCGAGCGGCGGCGTCATGTCACCGGATCAGGCTAAGGTTCTGCCCGTGGCGATGATGGAATCGGGACCGGTCGGGGGAGTCATCGCCGCCGCCGAAGTCGGACGGAGGCTCGGCATAACGAATGTCATCGCCTTCGACATGGGCGGTACGACCGCCAAGACCAGCCTGATCCAGGATGGCGCCGTATCGATCGCGCAGGGCTATCATATCGGTGGATATGCCAGCGGTCATCCGGTGATGTTTCCCGTGGTCGATATCGTGGAAGTTGGCGCCGGTGGCGGAAGTATAGCCTGGATCGATCAGGTCGGAGCATTGAAGCTTGGTCCGCAAAGTGCAGGCTCCGATCCCGGCCCGATCTCCTACCGGCGCGGCGGCGCGGAGCCGACGGTGACGGACGCAAACGTCGTCCTCGGCCGCATCGGTGCGAAGAGCTTCCTTGGTGGTAGCATGCCTCTTGACGAAGAGGCGGCGCGCAAGGGTATCGCAGAGCGGCTCTGCCCCTCGCTTGGCATGAGTGTGACGGAGGTTGCGCATGGTATCCTCAAAATCGCCAGCGCGAAGATGGCGCTTGCCGTTCGGGGGGTATCCGTGCAGCGCGGTTTCGATCCGCGCGACTTTACCCTCGTCGCCATGGGTGGCGGCGGCCCGCCGCATGTGCTCGCCATCGCCCGCGATCTCAACATCCCCAAGGTCATCATCCCCAACCTGCCGGCGCATTTCTCCGCGCTCGGCATGTTGATGAGCGACGTCCGGCAGGACTTCGTGCGGACCTATTACAAGCGGCTTGCCAATTCCGATTACGCAGAAATCCAGGCGATCTATGTGGAGCTGGCTTTGACAGGCGCTGCGGCGCTCGACCAGGCCGGCGTCGAGGAGAAGGCGCGTTCCGTCGAATACTTTATGGACCTCCGTTATGTCGGCCAGGAATTCCACCTGCAGATTCCGGTGACGGCCGAAGAGATCAAAAACGCCGATAGCGCCACCATCAACCGGCGCTTCAACGAGATGCATGAGCACCGCTTCGACCACGCGGCACCGAACGAGCCGCTGGAGCTGATCAACCTGCGTCTCACCGCTCGCGGCGAACGCCCGAAGATCAACTTCCCGAAGCTTTCGGCCAACGCGGCCGGCGCGCAAACCGGCACGCGGCCGATCTACCTGGAGGACCCGCGCAAGCCTGTCGAATGCCCGGTCTACCGGCGTGAGCTGCTGGCGCCCGGCATGCAGCTGCGCGGACCCTGCGTGATTGAGGAATTCGGTTCGACGACCGTTCTTTTCGAAGGCGATCTCATCAGCATTGCCGAAACCGGCGAGATTATCGTGGAAGTGGCCAAGGCATGACGACAGCATCCGCAAACAGAACCCGACGCAGCTCCGCCGGTCTCGATCCGGTGACGCTCGAAGTCATGCGCAATGCGCTGCCGGCGATCTCCGATGAGATGAGCTACGACCTGCAGCGCACTTCCTACAACATGATGATCTATGAGATTCGGGACTATTGCACCGCGCTTCTCGACACGAAGGGGGCCCTGATCTCCCAGAATATCGGCGGCGTCTCGCATTTCGTCGCCGATCTCGGCGTCGTCATTCAGGATGGCATCCGGCACTATGGCGTGGAGGGGTTCTTTCCCGGCGACGTCATCATGCACAATCATCAGGCCACCGCCGGCCAGCACCTCAACAACGTCGTCATCTATACGCCGGTCTTCCACCAGAACCGGCTCGTGGCCTTTGGCGTCGTGCGCGCCCACTGGGCGGATGTCGGGGGCCTTTCGACCGGCTTCGGGGGCATGGGCGCCTATGACCCCTGGAGCGAAGGCCTGCAGGTCGATCAGCTGAAGATCTACGAGAAGGGCGAGCCCGATAAGAAGATCCTCAAGATGATTCGCGACAACATCCGTTATCCGGATGCCGCGATGGGGGACCTGCGCTCGCAGCTAGCCGCCTGCCGTCTCGGTGAACGCCGCTTCTGCGAACTGCTCGACCGCTACGGCCACGACACGGTGCTCGATATCATCGACGCCATCTATGCCGAAACGGAAGCCAAGTGCCGCGCCGCGGTCGCGGAAATCCCGGATGGCGTCTATCGCGCCGACGCCTTCGTCGATGGCGCGCGCGGCACGCCGCCCTATGAGATCAAGGTGAAGGTCACCGTATCAGGCAGCGACATGGAAATCGACCTTTCCGGATGTTCGCCGCAGCGCGACGACGCGGCGATCAACAGCCGCACCTATGCCGGCGCTTACATCGCCTACAAAGCCTTGACCGGCCCGATGGAGCCGCTGAACGAGGGTGCGTTCGCCGGCCTCAAGGTCATCATTCCGGAAGGCAACATGATGATGGCCCGTTTCCCGGCCTTCATGGCGAGCTGGGGTTCTGCCTTGCCGACAGTCGTCGACACTGTCTGGCGTGCTTTTGCGGAAGCGCTTCCTGACCGTATTCCCGCAGCCCATAGCGGCTCGCTCGGCGCGCCGTTTGCGCTTTCCGGTCATGATCCCGAACGCAATGCGGGCTTCGTAGCGCAGAGTATCGAGGCGGGCGGTTGGGGCGGCCGTCCCGATCGCGACGGCGAGGATGTTTCCATGTCCGTCTGCCAAGGCGACGTGCGCAATACGCCGATCGAGACGATGGAGCTGAAGACCCCGCTCATCGTGCTCGAACGTGGCCTCTGGCCGGATTCCGGCGGCGCTGGCAAGTTCCGCGGCGGCCTCGGCGTCAGGACGACGATCCAATCGCTGGTGGAAGGCCGCTGGAATGCCGGTCCTCCGGGACACCGTTCGGGTTACGCCCCCTGGGGCCTATGTGGCGGCAAGCCGGGTGTGCTCGGGTACACGCTGATCCGCTCGCCCGGCGAAGACAAATACGAACTATCGCTGTCGCCGCGCGTTGCCGGAAAGGCGGGTACAGAAGTCATCTTCCGCACGTCCGGCGGTGGCGGCTGGGGCAATCCGCTCGAACGTGACCTCG
Source organism: Rhizobium sp. SVR5-2C (assembly GCF_056755115.1). NCBI lineage: Bacteria > Pseudomonadati > Pseudomonadota > Alphaproteobacteria > Hyphomicrobiales > Rhizobiaceae > Rhizobium > Rhizobium sp. SVR5-2C. Next base: position 6,902 of record NZ_JBNDHT010000207.1, read on the forward strand.
ATCGCGTGCTTCGCGACGTGACGGAGGGCTATGTCTCGGCGGAGAAGGCCTACGAAGACTACGGCGTGGTTCTGTCTGTGGACCGCAAATCGGTCGACGAGGAGGCGACGCGGTCGCGTCGCGCCGCTCTGGCAGCGAAGGAAGCTTCTCTATGAGCGCCTCCGAATTTCGGCCGAACCCGCTACGCGACAGCTGCCTCGATCGCCGGCGCGAAGCGGTGCGCGAGAGCCTGCGGGCACAGGGGCTGGAAGGCATGATCGCCTACGGGACCGGCCGGCATTCCTTCCTGGCCTCCAATCCCGCCTGGTATCTCACCGGCCTCCGGCAGCTTGGCCCGCATATGGCGATCCTGCTGCCGGTGGAGGGCGATCCGGTCGTCATCACCACGCCGGCTTGGGATCTCGGCCGCGCCCGTGAATGGGTGAACGTCGCCGATATCGTCGCCGTCGATCCGGAGAGTTTTCTGGACACCGTGCGGACCGAGCTCGACCGCCGCAACATGCGTGGCAAGCGGTTGGCGATCGCTGGCGGCATCCAGCTTCGCGAGATCAGCGACGCCTGGCCCGCCATGCTGACGCAAGCACCTGTTCCCGGCGACAAGCTGGTCAGTGACATTTCCCGGGCGCGCGATGAATGGTCGCTCGCCAGCGTCCGCAAGGCCGCCGACATCGCGGAGCGGGGCTATCAATACGGGCTGGATGTCGCCCGTCCCGGCATGGCCGAATATCAGCTGGCCGCCGAGATGGAGGCCTATATGCGCGGCCTCGGCGCGGAAGACAATTTCCAGCTTCTCTCAGCATCGCAGCATAACCGCGCCGCTCATCGCGCCAGCGAACGCAAGTTCGATCGCAGCGATCTGCTTCTCGGCGAGATCACTCCGGCGGTCGAGGGGGAATATGTGCAAATCTGCCGTTCCGCCGTGTTCGGGGAGCCGACGAAGCTGCAGCGGGACACGTTCACGCTTCTCGACGGCGCCTTGCACGATGCGATGCGCGCCGCCAAACCCGGCGTTGCCGCACGGGATCTCGTTTCGATCATGAACGCACCAATCATCGCCGCCGGCTACGAGGCCTATACGAAACCGCCCTATATGCGCACCCGCGGTCACAGTATGGCGCTCGGCTCGATGGACCCGGAAATCGCCGTCGACAGCGACGAAGTGCTGATCAAGGGCATGGTCTTCATCC
>NZ_JBNDHT010000208.1:0-7877 GCF_056755115.1 Rhizobium sp. SVR5-2C
GCTACGCAAGCATCGCTGACTCTGTAGAGTCGACCATAACCACAATTCGCAATTTGCCGATCTCACGGTGCTACGACACCCAATTCATCGAGAAACAGCTAATACCGGAGCTGGGTTTGAATGACGAGTATCTTGAACAGCAACCGGCAGAGCTGCGTGAATTCTTCGGTAAGGGACTGCATCTCTGGCAGTACCCCTCTCAGCTCGCCAGGTATCTCGTCTGGCTAACGCACAATGCAAAGCATATTCGCAACTACACGGAAATCGGCTGCCGATGGGGCGGCACATTCATTCTCGTCAATGAATGGCTGAAGAAGATCGGAGCTCCGATTGATTTTTCGCTCGCCATAGACCCGATCGAACCAACTCCGTTTATCAAGAAATACATTCAAATATCTTCCACGCCGGTTCACTACATACAAAACCTGTCAACCTCGAGCGAGGTGGTTGACTATCTCTCGGTATTCAAGCCGCAGATGGTATTTGTTGATGGGGACCACTCACTTCAGGGCGTGATGTTCGATCATCTGCTTGTCCGCAACGACGCTGAAATTATCGTGCATCACGACATTGCTTCTCAAGCATGCCCGGGAACAACCTTGTTCTGGAGCTACGTCAAAGAAGCGGAGTCCGACTTCAACTCTTGGGAATTCAAACAGCAATACGATTCGGTCGCGGGCAATTTTCTGGGAATCGGCGTCCTGAAAAGGAAGTAAGCCGCGTCGACGTTGATGGGCTGCGGATCCTTGTGATCCTGATGACGCGAATGCAAACAACGAAGACACAATGGCTCCGGTTATAGATACGATGGCTCCGGTTATACTTGTTACCTTTGCGGGCAGGCAGAAAAGAATGGAAATCCTGACCCAGTACATCCGTTCCGCAATGGATGCAGGGATCATTGACGAGTGGCACGTCTGGGACTTCACCCGCTCGCGGGAGGACCACGAATGGGTGACACGCGAATTCGGCCCGGTCCGGTACATGGGCGCGGCTGCGTCCTACCAATCCAGGGGATCGGTGGCTCCCAATCAACCTCTCCGCCTTAATGCGACGATCACCAACGACCTTCACATTGCAGTCGTTCCGAACGATGGCGGTGATACTTATTTCGAAATCGTTGTCGGCGGCTGGAGCAATTCGCACTCGGTCCTCCGCAAGCTGCCACGCAGTCAGCTCAAGGGTTTCGATCGCGACAACGCGCAGGCGATTTGGAGCAAGCCCACTCCAGCGATCCTGTCGCCGGGGGCTCCCAATCAAATCGTCCTCAACATTGATGCAGCGGGAGTCCCTTCGCTGCATGTCAATAACGTGGCGATCGGCCACTGGCCGGAGCTTGACCTTTCGGCGGGTGCCTCCATCATGCTCCGCGGCGGGTGGGGTGCTGATCTGGGATTGGGCGGCATACGATCGCGCATACAACGTTTCGTCGGCAATCCGAACGAGCAGATACCCTATTGGCAGGCCTATGATTTCTATGCCAAGCGGCTGCAGACCTTTTCGAACTCGATATTCCTCAAATGCGATGACGACATCGTTTATGTGGACATCGAAAAGCTCAGCGAGTTCATCGAGTTCAGGCGAACCAATCCGAAATATGTTGTCGTTTCCGCCAATGTCGTGAACAACGGCGTATGCGCCTATTGGCAGCAGGTTGCGGGCTCAATTCCCAACCAAGTCGGCCATTTCGAACGGCCGCCCGGCGGTTTTGGCGGCAGTCTTTGGCAAAGCGCGGAGCGCGCCAATGAACTGCACGACTATTTTCTGCAAACGGAAGACAAGCGCCTGCCCTTGCCAGCCAAGGTCATCGATTGGAACGAACGTCAATCGATCAATTTCATAGCCTGGCTCGGAAGAGACCTGATCCACATGGCTTTGCCGAAAGGCGATGACGAACACGCTCTGACAGTTGGTTTGCCGACCTTCCTTAATCGACCGACCGCGATTTATGCGGACTTTACCGTAAGCCACTTGAGCTTCGGACCACAAGAAAAGGGACTCGATCTGGATCGCTTGATCGGTGCGTATGATGCGCTCATGCGCGCTAAGCTTTCATTAGATCCCGCCAAACGTTGAGCCCTGAGATAGGACTAGTCTGCAAATGCGCGTGAATGAAAAAATCCTTATCGTGGGCGCAGGACTTTCGGGCGCGGTCATCGCGCGCGAACTGGCACAGGCGGGCCATGAAATCGAGGTCATCGATGCCCGCGACCACATTGCCGGCAATTGCCATACGGAACGCGACAAAGAGACGGGGGTCATGGTCCATATCTATGGCCCTCACATTTTCCACACGGATGACGCCGAGGTCTGGAGCTATGTGAACGGTTTTCAGACGTTTCTACCGTACAAGAACCGCGTCAAAACGACGAGCGACGGTCAGGTTTATTCCCTGCCCGTCAATCTTCACACGATCAATCAGTTCTTTGGCAAGAGCTTCAGGCCCGACGAAGCTCGCCAGTTTATTGAAGAACAGGCCGACGGCTCCATAGCAGATCCGGAAACCTTTGAAGAGCAAGCCCTCCAGTTTGTCGGGAAGGACTTATACGAGGCATTCTTCAAGGGATATACGCAAAAGCAGTGGGGCTGCTCACCAACGGACCTGCCGGCTTCCATCCTGAAACGGCTCCCGGTGCGTTTCAACTACGATGACAACTATTTCTTCCATAAGTACCAGGGCATGCCGGAGAACGGCTATACCGATATGATCGGACGTATTCTCGATCATCCCAACATCACGGTAAAGCTCGGAACGCATTTCGACCGTGCTCAAAGCGCAGACTTCCGGCACGTCTTCTATTCGGGTCCGCTTGACGGCTATTTCGACTATGAGTTCGGCCGGCTCGGCTATCGCACCCTCGATTTCGAGCGCTTTACGTATGAAGGTGACTACCAGGGCTGCGCAGTGATGAACTATGGGGATGTCTCGGTTCCCTACACGCGTATCACTGAACACAAGCATTTTTCTCCCTGGGAGAATCATGCGGGCTCTGTTTGCTATAAAGAATTCTCCCGCGCCTGCAGCCCTGAGGACACTCCCTACTACCCAATTCGCTTGGTCAGGGAGAAGGAGCAGCTGACCGACTATGTCTCGCGCGCCGAACAGGAAAGCTCCGTCACCTTTGTAGGACGGCTTGGCACTTACCGTTATCTCGATATGGATGTGACGATTCGCGAGGCTCTCGACACAGCACGGCTCTATCTTTCCAAGAAGGCAGAGAGCGCTTCGATGCCGGTATTCCTGCATTCGCCACTTTGACTGGAAATCACACGTAGCCGCGCGGTGCTTTCGGGCGCCGGTCTGCTCATGTCTCGCCTTTCCCGTCAGGAAACTTGACTTCGCGTCATTCGCCAGCTAGCGAAATCGGTCAATTGAACGAGCTGCAGAATTTCAGACCCGTGGACCGGGCGTGCTGCAGCACAAGGCATCCGGCTCGGTCTGCCCGCGGTGCCAAAGCCCGAAGCGTTCGTAGACCAAAGCCAAGGATCAGATAAAATGGCGGAGAAAGACCTGAGCAAAGTGCTCCACATCGAACGTAAGGACGAGGTGTTCAGCGAGGACCACCCGGTTGGGGACTTTGCCTTCGACGCCACGGTTGCCGGTGTTTTTGATGACATGGTGAGCCGGTCAGTGCCCTTCTATGAAGAAATGCAGCGCATGGTCTGCGAACTGGCGCGGGATTTCGCACGGCCCGGCACCAATCTTTATGATATCGGCTGCTCGACGGCGACCACGTTGCTGATGCTCGATACCTTTTTGGATGAAGGGGTCAAGTTCATCGGCATCGACAACGCACCGGAGATGCTGGAGAAAGCCAAAGTAAAGATCCAGCAGGCAGAAACCAGCAGGCAGATTGATCTGAGGGTCGGCGATCTTCACCAGGGCCTGGCGATGACGGATGCCAGCGTCGTCACCATGCTGCTGACGTTGCAATTCGTCCGCCCGCTTTATCGTGAGCGCGTGATCAAGCAGATCTACTCCGGATTGAATGAGCAGGGCTGTCTGCTTCTCATTGAGAAGCTCACGAGCGAGGACACCATGTTCAATCGGCTTTTCATCGACCACTACTACGATTTCAAGCGCCGGAACGGCTATTCGGAAATCGAGATATCGAAAAAGCGCGAAGCCTTGGAGAATGTGCTGATCCCCTACCGCCTGGAAGAAAATGTCCAGCTGCTCAAGGAGACAGGATTTCGCCAGATCGAGGTCTTTTTCCGCTGGTACAATTTCTGCGGAATTATCGCGGTCAAATAGGCATGGGTCATCAAATGAAGAAGACGATGATAAGCATCGGGAATTTTTTCTTCCAGTTCCGCAATCAGGCATTCCCCGTGATGATCGTGGGGTTGCTGCTGATGGCGCTGCCGCCGACCGAGATATTTGGCAGCGCCTTTCTTGAGGAAGGGAAAGATCTGATTGCGCTCGCCGTTGTGCTTGCGGGCTTGATCTTGCGCGCCATCGTCATCGGTTATGCCTATATCCGGCGGGGCGGCCTCAACAAGAAAGTCTATGCCAAGGATCTGGTAACAGGGGGGATGTTTGGCATCTGCCGCAATCCCCTTTATGTCGGCAACATGCTGATCTACAGCGGCTTGTTCCTGGTGCATGGCAGCCTTTGGGTGGTGGCTGCCGGCATCGCATTGTTCGCCTTCATCTATCAGTGCATCATTTACGCGGAAGAAGCGTTCCTCGAGGACAAGTTTGGCGATGGGTATCGAGCCTATTGCCGGGATGTGCCGCGCTGGATGCCGCGTTTCGGCAAGTTTGCCGAATCCACCGAAGGCATGGAATTCAATTTCAAGCGCGTCATCGCCAAGGATTATTCGACAGTTTGCGCTGCTTTATTCGCTGTGGTTGCGGTGGAGGCTTGGGAATATCTCGCCGCACCGAATCCGACCCTACATGTCGGCTATCTGTCTGTCCTGATCGCATTGATGGCCGCTCTCGGTGTACTCGCCGGAGCCATCAGCTTTCTCAAGAAGCGCGGCGTTTTCCACGAAGGCAAGGCCGCCTAGGGTGTCGCGAGCCTAAGCAGACGTCCGGGACGCGCTTGCGGAATGACCCGCCATGCTTCCCGAGGGGAAACTGCAGCCTCGACCGCGTGCTCGCGTCTTGCGCGGCTCTACTGCAGTGTCGCCGCCGGCTGCTCACCCATCGCCGTGACAAGCCGGTCAAGGTTGACGGTGTAGCAGAAAAGCTCAAACAGCGTTCCGGTCACGTAGAGTGTCGTGGCAGATGTCCGGCTCTGCATAGCTTGACCGTCCAGAGGCGCGGCGGATCGGCCTTTACTGAAGGAAAACGCCATCAAATGAGCCTCGGAGCCGCTGTCCGGCGCTGAGTGAGCGTCCGGCGTCGGCGCCGTGGTCCAGCCTTCCGAAATACGATCCGGGAACAGCTTCAAGGGGATGAGCTGGCTTTCGATACGATTGGTTTCCTGTGTCATGGTCGTAATCCTCAGTAGGCACGCGGCGGAACGAAGAGGCAAATCGTGCGCCCTGTGGGCTCGCCAGCCACCGTGCATTGGTGAAAATGCCCGTCCGGGCTGTCCTTGATGCGAGTATCCCGGGACATGATGAGCTCTCCCGTGAGCTTGATGACATAGCCGCGGGGGCCTTCGAGAACCGCTTGGTCTGTGACTTCGCGGCAATCCATGCCGCTGCAGCACGAAAACGGATATGTCCATCCGTTAGGCTGCATCGACGTCGGCTTCGCATCGTGCGCGGCTGCGGGAGCAGCGGTCAGGACTGCAAAAAGAATAGCTGCGGGCTTACTCATGATCTTACCTCGATGGTAATAGAGCCGGCTTCCGTGTCCAAATGTCCCTTCGATCAAGTGTGTCCGCTGCGAGCATTCTCGTCGTCTTTTTCTCGAAACAACCCACGAGGTATGCTGGTTCCATTCGGGATCGATCGAGAGAAACTGCCCCACGGCAGAAGCATCTTGAGAATAAAGGCCCGCTCCCGGCCTGACTATTGAACGGGAGGAAGCATCAGGCACCAACGAGAAGGGTATGACCTATACGGGGGTCTATGTGCTTTTATGCGGCTGTGCGATAATCGTTGAGCATCCGTGATGGCCTCGTAAACCGGCCGGGATTGCATCATCAGCGGTTTTCCGGCGCTCACTATCCGCGAAAATGCCGGCCGGGGAACTGATCTGTCTGGGAGACGTTCGGCACGATCAGTTACGAGGTCCCATCATGCGCAGCGCCGCCTATTTGTTATCCGTTGCTCTTGCCGGTGTCCAACCACTTGCGGCCACCGCCGCAGAGATCGACTTTATCAAGTCGCTCGCGGGAAATTGGAACGGCGCTGGCACAGTGCTGACGCGGATCGGCAGCAGTCCGATCAACGTGAACTGCAGCTTCGCAACAACGGCAGGTGCGTTCGACTTTTCGATGAAGGGCAACTGCCGCGGCTTGCTCGTCATTCGCAAAGCCGTTTCAGCGGATCTAAAGGTGAACGGCGATCGCTACACGGGTACATATGTCGGACCGTCCGGCCTGCCGTCCGCACTTTCGGGAAGCCGCCGCGGAAACGCGATCAATCTTTCCGTCCGGTGGCCTCGCCCCGTCAATGGCGACCGGAATGCAAGCATGACCATCGAGAAGGTCGGAGCGGAGGGCCTGCGTCTCAGGACCGTCGACCGCGATCCGGCGACTGGAAAGACGGTTGTCACGAGCAGCATCGATCTCCGACGCCAGTAAGCGAGCCCGACAGCTTGTTTGCCCTTCCTTGCACAGCGCCGCGAGATTAACCCTTGCGCTGCTGGCAGATCAGACAGCACGCTTGCCTTCCGCATCGAGAACCTTTTCGCCGTCTTCCTTGGTGAAGGCGCCCTTATGAGTACCGGGCAGGATATCCAGAACCAGTTCCGACGGCCGCGCCAGACGCGCACCGAGCGGCGTCACCACGAAGGGACGGTTGATCAGGATCGGATGCTTCAACATCGCATCGAGCAGCTGATCGTCCGTCAGGGCAGGATCATCGAGCCCGAGTTCCGCATAGGGCGTGCCCTTTTCCCGGATGGCCTGGCGGACGGTCAGGCCCGCATCGGCGATCATCTTGACCAGCTCCGCGCGAGACGGCGGCGCTTGTACGTACTCGATGACCGTGGGCTCGATCCCGGCATTGCGGATCATCGCCAGCGTATTGCGGGACGTGCCGCAGGCCGGATTGTGGTAGATGGTGACGTTCATAGCTTTGCCTCGTTCGATAGGGGTCAATCTAGCCCGCGACCCGGGCGATCCGCCCGACACACGGCCCTTGTCGACTTGCTGCGTCGCGGTAGCCGGATCCCACCAATTATTCAATGGCCATTGCAGCTTATCTGCTGCTTCGGGGTTGCAGCAAGCTGCAACGGCCAGGCAGTGGATGAACCCTTCATTAACCATGTTTGGCCTATCTTCAGCCAAACCAAGGGGGATGGTGGGTGAAGGGGCGAACTGTACTAACTCGCAGCGCGGCATGTTTTGTGATCGCGTCGGCCTTAGCCGGCTGCGTGGTCGGGCCGGATCATACGCCCCCCGAGATGCCGCTTCCGGGCAAGTTCGCTGAGGGTGGCGCCAAGAACATCGGCGACGTTGCGACGGTGCAGTGGTGGACGGCGTTCCGCGACAAGCAGCTCGACAGCCTGGTGGCCCGCGGCATCGACCAGAACCTCGACGTGCTGCAGGCGATGGAGCGCATCAACGCCGCCTCCGGCAATGTGACGGTCGCCGGGGCCGGCTCGCTGCCGAGCCTGGTGGTCGGCGCCTCGCAGACGGTCTCCGGGCAGATGGGCTCGCGCCGCAACCAGGTCGGCGCCACCAACACCTCCGAGGGCGATGCCAATATCTCCTGGCTGCTCGATCTCTTCGGCCAGTACCGCCGTTCGA
>NZ_JBNDHT010000209.1:0-7877 GCF_056755115.1 Rhizobium sp. SVR5-2C
GGAATATAGACGGCTTCGATTTCGACGGGCCGCCCCGCACCGCGCGCCGGAAAACGCAGCAGCCACTTGCGGGTGCCGTCGTTGGACACCTGCTCTTCGACGATCTCGGGACGGGCGATGGTGAAATGCTGCTTCAGCATCTCGCGCATATCCTTGGCGACATTCGTCATGTGGTCGAAGTCGGAGATGCCGCGCACATAGATCCAGTTCCACAGCTGGGAGACGCGCATCTTGATCTGCTTTTCCGGCACGCCCTTTTCGCGGAGCGCATCGCCCATCTGCTCGCGCGAAAGCCCGATCAGCGAGGGCTTCTCATCGCCGGGCTGCGCGCGCGGCGCCTGCGGCTTGGTAACGGCCATAGCATCCATGACGGACATAGTCTCTTATCCCGAAATCAAAACTGGACGCATCCCGGTAAGCCGGAAGACTTGGCGGGCGGCATCGGCAGTTCGCAGAAAGTTGAATGCGGAGCTGCGATCAAGGCCGCATTCATTCCGCTGTTGCGCCGGGCTTTATCATCATTTTCCCCGCGCGTCACTATAGATGGAAACGGCAAAGGCCGGCGCAAGGCCGGCCTTCAACTTTGATAGAGAGAATAAGACGGCTTACTTGCAGCTTTCAATCTGCTTCAGCGCGGCCGAGATGCCCGACAGCGAATAGCTGTAGGACGTGCCGGTGCCCTTGCGCGAAACCGCCGTTACCGTCATCGAGTGGCCGCCCTTCATGGCGGCGACGAGGGCAGGCTCCTGCGCGGCATTCTCGACCCAACCGGCCTTGTCCTTGGTGAACATCACGAAGGTCTTGTTGTCGATCGTCACGTTGATCTTCGAGTTTTCCTTGACGGTATAGCCCATCATCGCCTGCGGCTCGTAGGAGATGTTCTGGCCCGGCCGCTGCGACACGATGAAGAAGTTGTCGCCATGGTCGACGCCGGCCGGCTGCTTGGTCGTCGGCACCGAAAGCACGTAGCACACGTTACCGTTGCCTTGCTTGTAGGAATAGGCGCCCCAAGCCTGGAATTGTTGAATGCGCGTAGGTGCAGCAGCAGCCTGCTGCTGCGCTCCTGCGGCTCCGGCCGTGATAACAACGAGTGCGAGAGCGGGTACGATACGTTTTACTAACATGGATTTCCTGCCGGTTCTTGCGATTCAGCGCCCTGTCGGAGCGAGCGGCATCTTCGTCACGATGTGGTCTATTTTGACTTAAGTCAGGTTACTAAAGCGTCAACGGAGGCTGCGAACCGTCCCCAGCTGTGCCATTCCTGGCCTGACCGTCCAACAATCGACGCGTTTTCGCCTCGCAACGATAGTCTGCCCGGATGGCGTGATGCCATCCTTTCGAGAAAATTTAAGACATAAAGATTCGGGCAAGAGTTTGACCTTTCAAAAATACCGCACCGGGTCATTAAAGCACTGGAAACCCGGGGAAGAATTGAGCGTCAAAGGCAACGCAGAACCGAACGGCCTCAGACCGTTTTCATGCCTTCCGGCGGGTCGGCAAGCGCACGATCCGCCGCTTGGTAATGCTTCGGCTTCATATGGCTGTTGACTATCGCCAAAGCTGCTGAGAGCACGGCAATGTCGTCCGAAAAGCCGACGAGCGCAAAAACATCCGGGATCGCGTCGAAAGGCAGGATGAAATAGGCGAAAGCTGCAAGCAGAATACCGCGGACGCGCGCCGGCGATTCAGGATCGAGTGCGCAGTAGAAGCCCGCGACGACATCGCGCGAAAACGGAATCTGCCGCACCGCCCGCTTAAAGGTCGGCCAGAATTTCTTCCGCACAACTCTCTCGCGGCGGCTCTGGGTATCTTCATCCCCGGGCAGCAGGATCTCACCGAACTTCACATCGTCCATTCCGGTCTCCCTTCACGTACATGCGAAGATATGGTGATGGTGTCATCGGATTCAATCGATCTGTCCGGCTGCCTTGTCCATCGCCTTGGCCAGCTTGAAGTCGAATTCCGACAGCCCTCCAGCATCATGGGTGTTCAGCTTTACCTCGACCCTGGAATAGACATTGAACCATTCCGGATGGTGATTAAGCTTTTCCGCCGCGAACGCAGCCTTCGTCATGAAGCCGAAGGCTTCGACGAAATTCTTGAATTTGAAGGTTTTCGAAATCGATGCGGCTTGCTCGTCCAAAGACCACCCCGTCAATCCGGCAAGCTGCGCCTCGATCGCATTTCGTTCCAGTTTTTCCGGTTTCATGGCATCGTTCTCCTATCTCTTCCTTCAGGTCTCTTCATGAAACGCTTCAGTATTCTCTTTGTTTGCATGGGCAATATCTGCCGCTCTCCTCTCGCCGACGGAATCTTCGCTCATGTCGCAAGGCAAGCCCGTCTTGCCGATCGTTTCAAGATTGATTCAGCGGGGCTCGGTGGCTGGCACCAGGGCGCCCAGCCCGACAAGCGCTCAATAGCAATCGCAAAGGCCCATGGCATTGACATCACCGGGCAGCGTGCACGCCGTATCCGTCTCGAGGATTTCGAAGAAGCCGATCTTATCCTTGCAATGGACCGAAGCAATATGGCCGCGCTTCACGCAATGGCGCCGGAAGCAAGCAACATCGAGCTTTTCGGCGAGTTCGCGCTTCAGACCGGCGAAGACATCCAAGACCCGTACTACGGCGGCCCGGACGGTTTCGAGCAGGTCTATGCGAGGCTCTTGACTGGCTGCATCGCGCTGGTGGGTAAGCTTGGCGCGGACCAAGCCTCGCTCAGCGGGAATACTTCCTCGGTCAGATAAGGCCCGCCACCGACCGATTCCCGCGACGAAAGCAGCACGAACCGCGAAACGGTGAAGGATGACGTCTGGAAGTTGCCGCGGCCGGAAAGGTAATGCACGACATCATCGACACGCGAGGATTTCAGCCGCGCGAGCGTAACATGCGGCGTGAACTTCCGTGGATCCGGGGCCAGGCCGATCCGCTGGCACATGCGCTCAATCTCAGCCTGAAGGGCGTATATCTCCGGCGAAGAGGAAACGCCGGCCCAGACAGAATGCGGCTTCTTCGAGCCAAAGGAGCCGATGCCGTCGAGGCGGATCTGGAATTCGGACCGGTCGATCCGGTCCAGGCGCTCAACGACCTCGTCCGCTGTGCGGCCATCGACGTCGCCGATGAAACGCAGCGTGATGTGGTAATTCTCCACATCGATCCATCTTGCACCAGGGAGACCACCGCGCAGCAAGGAAAGGCTCATTGCCGCATTGCGCGGAATTTCGAGGGCGGTAAACAGTCTCGGCATAACGAGCACTCCCCGAATCTTTTGCAGGTGCTCACACGGAATCACGCATTCGGGAGACGCGCAAGCCCCTATTTCTTCAAAGAAGAAATCGTCCCGATGAATTGCGTGACCGCCGGCTCGATCTTCTGAACCATCACATCGATGCCCTTGGCATTCGGATGCATTCCGTCTTCAAGCTTCAAACTCGCATCGGTCACGACACCATCGAGAAAAAAGGCGTAAAGCGGGACCTGGTATTTTTCGGCGAGCTTTTGGTAGATCGGATTGAACCGCGCAGCATAGTCCGCTCCCATGTTCGGAGGCGCCAGCATGCCCACAAGCAGCACCCCAATCCCGCGTTCCTTTAGCCGGGCAATCATCGCATCCAGATTTTTTTCAGTCTCCTCCGGCGGAATGCCGCGCAGCGCGTCATTGGCCCCGAGCTCTAGGATTACGCCGTTCGTGCCATCGGGAATGGACCAGTCGATGCGCGCCAGCCCGCCGGTCGTCGTGTCGCCGGAAACCCCGGCATTGGTGATCGAAACATCGACCCCCTTCTCTTTCAAAGCAACCTGCAGCTTCTCCGGAAAGCCGTCACCGGGCGGCAGCTGATAGCCTGCCATCAGGCTGTCGCCGAAACCGACAAGATTGATTGTGGAAGCATTGGCTGTCGTCCCGAAGATCAACGACGAAACAATGACGGCGATGTGAAACGCGGCAACTTTAAATCTCATGCTGCCTTCCCTAGATTGGCAAAGTCGTTGACGTTCATATAGGGCGATTTTCTGTTGGCAAAAACCATCATTGAGCTCAAGCAAGCGGATTTGACGCTGGGCAGTGCCGCAGCCTCCGTCCATGTACTGAAAGGCATCGACCTTTCGGTTGCGGCCGGCGAATCCGTCGGCATCGTCGGGCCCTCCGGTTCGGGCAAGTCCACGCTGCTGATGGTGCTCGCGGGCCTCGAAAAGCTCGATAGCGGCGAGATCAATGTCAACGGGACACCGCTGCATGCCCTGAGCGAGGATGAAGTCGCAGACTTCCGCGGCCGCAACGTCGGCATCGTCTTCCAATCGTTCCATCTGATCGCCAATATGACGGCACTCGAAAACGTCGCCGTTCCGCTCGAGCTGGCAAACGTGCCGAAGCCCTTCGAAATAGCACAACGCGAGTTGAAGGCCGTCGGCCTCGGCGAGCGTTTGAATCACTATCCCGGGCAGCTGTCCGGCGGTGAGCAGCAACGTGTCGCCATCGCCCGGGCCCTTGCACCCTCACCCGCTCTCCTCATAGCCGACGAACCGACCGGCAATCTTGACACCGACACCGGCCGCCAGATCGCCGATCTGCTGTTTTCCAAGCAGGCCGAGCGCGGCATGACACTGCTGCTCGTCACCCACGATGTTGCGCTTGCCAGCCGCTGCTCACGGCAAATCAAGGTCCGTTCCGGCCAGATCGAAGGCGACAGCGCCGATCGCCGGTCCGAAGCGGCCATAGCATGAAGCTCGTCACGCCCCGCGCTTTGTTGGCCCTTCGACTCGCCCTTCGCGAGCTTCGCGGCGGCCTCAAGGGCTTTTACATCTTCCTTGCCTGCATCGCGCTCGGCACGGGCGCCATCGCTGCAGTCAACTCCGTCTCCCAGTCGATCACCGATACGATCGCATCTCAGGGCCAGGAGCTGCTGGCGGGCGACTTGCGCTTCGAGCTGAACAATCGCGAAGCAACCCAGCCGGAGATGAATTTCCTCCGAGGCCTTGGCCAGGTCGCTGTCTCGACCGGGCTCCGCTCCATGGCGCGAAAACCCGATGGCTCGGATCAGGCTCTCGTCGAAGTCAAGGCGGTGGATGATGCCTATCCGCTCTACGGCAAGTTCGTAGCCGAACCGAACTATCCGCTTCCCGCCCTTCTTGCGGATCAGAACGGAACCTATGGCGCCGTTGCAGCACCTTTGCTGCTGGAGCGGCTCGGCCTTTCGGTCGGCGATGAGATCCTGCTCGGCAATGCGACGCTCAGCATCACCGGCACGGTAAAGACCGAGCCGGATGCAATTTCGGAAGGTTTCGGATTCGCACCGCGACTGGTGGTTAGTCGCCAGGCGCTGATTGCGTCGGGGCTCATCCAGACTGGCAGTCTTGTCGAGCATGTCTACAAGATCAAGCTCGACGATACCGCCGGCCGCAATGGCATCCGCGAACGCGCCGATAAGGAATTCCCATCGGCGGGCTGGTCGATCCGGACCAGCGACCGCGCGGCGCCCTCTCTCACCGAAAACATTACCCGCTTCTCCCAATTCCTCACACTCGTCGGCCTCACCGCGCTCATCGTCGGCGGCGTCGGCGTCGCCAATGCCGTCCGTGCCTTTCTCGATTCGAAACGCACGACGATTGCGACTTTGAAATGCCTCGGGGCGCCTGCGGTCGTCGTGGTGCTTGTCTATCTGTTCCAGATTGCGATCATCGCCTTCGCCGGCATTCTCATCGGCCTCGTTCTTGGCGCCTTGTCGCCAATGCTCGCGGCACAATTCCTCGCGCAATTCCTGCCGGTTTCCACGGAGCCAACGCTCTATCCGGGCGCGCTGCTGCTTGCTGCGGTCTTCGGCTTGCTGACGATGCTCGCCTTCGCGATCTTGCCGCTCGGTCATGCCCGCGAAGTGCCCGCTACGGCGCTCTTCCGCGAACAGGGATTTGAGGCGCGGCATCTGCCTTCATGGCCTTATATTCTGCTTGCCGCGCTGTTCATGGCAGCGCTGGCCGGTCTTGCCATTGTCACCGCCTATGACCGGTTCATCGCCGTGATCTTCGTCGGCGCCATTATCTTCGCCTTCGTGATCCTGCGTGGCGTGGCGGCGCTGATTGCCTGGTTCGCCAAGCGCAGCCCGCGCGTCAATTCGCCGGCGCTGAGGCTGGCGATCGGCAACATCCATCGCCCCGGTGCATTGACGCCTTCGGTCGTTCTCTCGCTCGGTCTCGGGCTTGCATTGCTGGTTACCTTGACGCTGATCGACGGCAATTTCCGCCGGCAGCTGACCGGCCGCATGGCCGAAGGCGCACCGAACTTCTTCTTCGTGGACATTCAAAGCGCCGAGGTCGAGAACTTCCGCAATCTGGTCGGCAAGCAGGCGCCGGAAGGAAAGCTCGTCGAAGTTCCGATGATGCGCGGCCGTATTTTGGCGCTGAACGGCAAGGACGTGGCCAAGATACAGGTGCCGCCGGGCGGCCAGTGGGTGCTGCGCGGCGACCGCGGCATCACCTATTCCGAATCCATACCGGAGAACGCTTTGCTCACAGAGGGGAATTGGTGGCCCAAGGATTACAGCGGCGAGCCGCTCGTCTCATTTTCCTCGGAGGAAGCCAAGGAACTTGGCTTAAAGATCGGGGATACCGTCACCGTCAACGTATTGGGGCGCAGTCTCACGGCGAAGATTGCAAATCTTCGGAAGGTCGATTGGGAATCCCTTTCGATGAATTTCGTCATGGTGTTTTCGCCGAATACGTTCCGCGGCGCTCCCCATGCATGGCTGGCGACGCTCACCGACCCCTCGGCGACCCCTGCCGAAGAAGCGGCAATCCTCAAATCCGTCACCAATACCTACCCGACGATTACGACGGTGCGCGTCAAGGATGCGATCGACATCGTCAATACGCTCGTCGCCCAGCTTGCAACTGCAATCCGCGCTGCAGCCTCCGTTGCGCTCATTTCCTCCATTCTCGTGCTTGCAGGTGCTCTTGCCGCCGGCAACCGGGCACGGACACATGACGCGGTCGTCCTGAAGACGCTCGGCGCGACGCGGGCAATGCTCATTCGCGCCTTCAGCTATGAATATCTCATCCTCGGCATGGCAACCGCCATTTTCGCGTTGATTGCCGGGGGAATCGCTGCCTGGTTCATCGTCAGCCGCATCATGCACATGCCTTCGACCTTCCTGCCGGATGTTGCCGTCCTCACGCTGGTGACCGCGCTGGTCCTGACCGTCGGCATAGGGCTGATCGGCACCTGGCGAATTCTCGGTCAGAAGGCGGCACCCGTTTTGCGCGAACTCTGAAACAGACGATCGACGAAATCCCTTCACGTTACGCTGATTTAACCCGATCCGGGGTTGCAAGACACTTGTTTGGAAAGCGCGAAAGGCTCATATTGTAGCCAGGCAAGCTGGAGCTCCGCAGCGGCGCCTGGGCAGTACAGCCCGACACCGTATTCCATCGGAGCTTTTAAGAGGAAACTATGGCTGACCTTCGTAATAACTACCAAAGCCGAGTGCAAACTGGCGAGATGATCGACCAGGGCCTGCGCTCTTATATGCTCAAGGTCTACAACCTGATGGCGCTGGGTCTGGCGATCACGGGTGTGGCCGCTTATCTCGGATTCAACTTTGCTGTTCAGGACAACCAGCTCACGCAGTTCGGCGTGCTCCTGTTCCAGTCGCCCCTGCGCTGGGTCGTGATCCTTGCGCCTCTTGCGGTCGTCTTCTTCCTGAGCTTCCGCATTAACAGCATGAGCGTGGGCGCCGCGCAGACGACCTTCTGGGTCTACGCCGCACTGGTCGGTCTGTCTCTGTCGTCGATCTTCCTGGTCTATACCCAGTCGAGCATCACGCAGACCTTCTTCGTGACCGCCGCTTCCTTCGGCGCGCTGTCGCTCTATGGGTACACGACCAAGCG
>NZ_JBNDHT010000210.1:0-7778 GCF_056755115.1 Rhizobium sp. SVR5-2C
AGTTCACACCGAGCGCGCGATATCCGATGAACGCAGAGAGCCATTCTTCCCATTTGTAGCCCACGCCCCCCATCACGTCCCAGTCGAGGTCAGCGCCGCCTGCGCCGATCAGACCCCATCCCGTCAAATAGACCGTAGGCGTGATCGAGTAGACGCCTCGGACGCCCGCCATCCCATCAACCCAGGTGGCGTCGTCGCTACGGGAAATTCCGCCAAGAGGGCCGCCGCTGAAAGATATCGTGGTCTCGACCGACCAGACCCTGAGACCTGCGATGACATCCAGCCTGCCGTTTGGATCCTCGAGCACGGTGTAGCCTGCGCCGACCAGGGCGGTGAAGGTCACGGATTTGAGGTCCACTTCGTCCGCCAGCACGCCACGCGGCGTCGCCGCGTCCGAGGTAATCCTCACATATTCGATGTCGGTCACGATGCTGAAGGGGCCATAGCGCGCGTCTCCGGCCGCCATGAAACCAAAGTCGATATCCGCCAGAATGTCCCCGAAGCTTTGATTGATGTGGACCTCCGGCAGGCCGAAGACGGCGGTATCGCCGGAGATCCCGGCAGTCCACAAATACGGAGCAAAAGAGAAGCTCCATTCGTCCTGCACCGTGGTTTCAGGAGTGGGCGCGAAGGCCGGTGCCGGGTCGGCCGCCAGCGAGATACCGGGTGCGGCAAGCAGCATTCCCGAAAGGACAATGACAACAGTTCGCATCAAAGATTCCCCTTGTGAGGTCGTGAAGAACGCCTGTCACGACGATAGAAACATGATTCGTGCTCTCCGGAAGTACGCAACTGTAAATGCCTTCGTAAATTAGGATCAGGCTCTAGGGCCGGATGCTGGCGACTCCATCAAAGTCGGCGCCAGCCTTGACGAGGCCGGCCTCGATTCCCGCGACGATCTCCGGCCGCATCCGGGCGGTGACCATCTGCTGGCGGAACGCCTGCTCGAACTCGCGGTCCAAGGCCTTCGGCTGCGGCAGCTTTTTCTCCACGTCCTCCGCTCCAAGCTGTCCGAGGGCCGCAACGCGCAGCGCACATACCAGGAAGTCGGTGCCGTTCACCTGTTCCGCGAGAAGCGAGGCTTCCGACCACCGGCTGTTTCTGTAGGCGTCGAGAGCAAGCACCAGCATCGCGTCGCGGGGGACGGTGTCGCGGTCGCGACTGGCGTCCCGCGCGAGATCGACGCCCGCCTCCCAGTATCCGGACGAGAAGAGTACGAAACCGAGGGCGGCCGCAGCCTCCGAGTTGTTAGGGTTGAGTGCGATCGCCCGATTGCCGGCCTGTATGGCCGCCTCCGTCCGGCCGGCTGCGAACTGCGCGGCCATCAACGCCGTCTGAGCCCTATCCGACAGCGGCGCAAGCGAGGCGGCCCGCTTCGCGAAATCCAGGGCGCGTGCCTCGATTTCGGGACCCACTTGCCGGCCGCGTGGGGCAACGAGGACGCGGGAAAGCAGCGCGCTCGCGTCAGGATCGTCCGGCGACCGGGCGAGAGTGCGCTCCAGGCAGCGGGACGCCTCGGAGACGTCGTCCGCGTCACCGGCCTCCAGCGCATACTCGGCTCTCAGGACGCAGCCATTGCCGAGAGCGTCTCTCGGGGCGTCCTGCATCTCGATCGTGTTGATGACGCCGCGCGAGGAGGCAACCCGCGTCGCGAGCGCTCCCGCCATCTCGTCCCTGACTGCGGCCGCGCTTTTACCGCTGAGTTCGACCCGCTCGAGGCCCGAACGCAGGAGATTTCCCGAGACACCGTCCACGACCTGCCACCATACGCTGCGGTCGTCGCCGTCCCCGTAGTATTTCATCTCGATATCGTAGCTCGGGTCCGAGCTGCCCGCTCCGCCCGCGACCGAACCGGGCCGTGCCACTATCACGGTCTGGAACTGTGTCAGGGCGCTCAGCAGCATGTCTCGGGTCAGGCTCGCCTCACCCTCCATGTCCGGAGACGCTGCAGTCATTGCCACGAGCAGGGTGGGCTTGGCCGTAGCTGCAGGTGTGATCGGACGGAAGTAGAGGGCGGCAGCCGCCAAGCAAACGACGAGCCCGATGCCGCCAAGCGCCCCCAGGCGCCGCCATTGCACCGGCGAGCGGATTTCCGAAGGATACGCAGGCGCCGCCTCGAACACGGCAGTGACATCGTCGTCGAGGTGCTGGTCGTCCGGCTCGTGCTGGATGGAGGTCTTCGGGAACAGCGTCACGTAGCTGCCCTTGGGAATATGGATCGAGACTCCGAGCTCTTCGGCGAAAACGGCGTAGTAGTTGTCGAGAGCGGTCCTCAGCCGGCTAATCTCTATCCGGACAATCGGATCGTTGGCCGCGTCGAAGGCGCTGGTTCTTCCCAGCACGTCGAGCGCGATCGAATAGGCCTTCACGCCCTTCTGGTAGCCCGCTAGCCGTCGCTCGGCGAGATATAGCAGGATCTCCCGCTGCCGGTCCGAGACACGGAACCTTCCGTCGGCAAGAAGCCTCTCCAGTTCCGCTCCGGCCTCCTCGAGGGATACTTCGCAGGTCCCCACGTCGTGTACTTCAGCACTCATGGTCCGCGCCCGTACCCATTGGCCACTAAAGTAGAACGCGAACATATATCGCCGACTTGACACCGAGTTGCAACCTGAAACGCTAATAAATACCAACGCGCGATCAATTTCGAAAATGCGCGTGTCAATCCGGTGCGCCCGCGGAGCCCTGCAGGACATAGCGGATGACGTCCGCCTCGATGTCCGAGCAGACGGCGTCGTATTCGTTGGCCAGGGCGAGATTACTCTCCTTCCGGAGCCGTTCGAGTGTGCGGCTGGCCTCCTCGTATGCTTCGAAGAGATCGTCAAGACGCCGCGACCTCGCGGCAAGCATTTGCAGCCGGCCGCGGATTGCAGGCAACTTGAGCATCAGCCGCCACAGCCCCAGCTGCGCGGCATCGATTGCGTTTCCCGCGGCTCCGCCTTGCCTGCTCACGGACGTCGGTCCTCCTGTCAGGGTAGTCGCCGAAGTATGTGCTCCTGTGCGGAAAAGGTAAGTACGTTACTGTAAACGCCGGCCTCTTTACGCCTCACGCGCGGCCGCTTACGCTGGCATTTACCTCGCGTACAGACGCACGCAGAAAGCATGGCGTCATCAAAAACAAACGCGCCAGCAGCGGCGGACCTCGATATGGTCCACCCCTGCTGGCTGGTCTCTCTGGATGCCGCGTGGGTTGATACGTCTACTTAACAGGAAATATGCACGCGAGACTTACTGAGCGTCCTGGCAGGTGCGCAGGGCCTTGAAGGCAGCGTCAGTCCCGGCAAGGCTCACGGCGAACGGCTGACGCCCCTGCGGCGTGATCGTCAGCATCTTCTTCTTGGCAAGATCATAGATGAAGTCGAGGTTGTTGACCCAGGTGTAAGCTCCTTCAAATCCCTCGACTTTTTGACCGGTCGCCTCTCCGCTGAACTGCTGGCCATCAACATCGAATATCACGGTGCGCTTCGCGCCACTGGTAACGTTGGCATCAGCCTTGGTGTAAAGTGCCAGATAGCCACGCCTGGTATTCCTCGTGTCGATCCCCATCTGAAGCTGCACGTCATCGGTCAGTTTTTTCGCGATCAGGCAGCCGGGGCCCATGTCCTGCCGCACGACGATATCCCAGCCTGCTTCCGAGCCGTATTTCTTGATGCCGGGCTGGTCTTGAGACCGCACCACCGCCGTGCTGCCGAGAAAACCCAGAATCATCACTGCTGCGACGCACGATTTTGCTCCTATTTGCATGTCATTCCTCCTTGTTTGGACAAGCCATGCCGACAGGGCCGAAGGCTGTTTTCCCATGACGCAGGTTGCCGTGCGTTCCTCAATTGGTGAGGGAACTTGCAGGCCTGCTACGCAATGGGGTGCTTTGCGCCAACTGGGAAGGGAATGATCGAAACGAGAATTGCCGTAGGAAACAGCGTTCTCAGAGAACTGCTCAACATCATTTCGAATTCCCCCCTTCAGCGCCGTGGGCATGGCGTCTGCGGCATCTTCGAATGGTCAGTTCATGCGATTGCGTCTGTCCTCCGGCACAAGTGCGCCGGGCGCTGCATTGTGGATGAGGCCGCCTGCGCCTGCAAGTAAAACTTCCGATGTATCGCCTGTTCGTCTGGCGGTAGAGTGACGGCAGTTAGTCAAAGACCTACGTCCAACGACGGCCGTGCAGTTCAGCGTGGCATGAATGCGGGAATCTTGAGAGCAATCCCAAAGGTTCCTGGGCTCTTCTCAGGTCTTCTGCTGGCATTCGCTGGGAATCATCGGTAATAGGTCTTGAAAAGGTTGGCTTGGGACCCGGTCGGGAGGTCAAATCTCTTCCCGCCGATGATCCTTCCAGAATTGTTTGTTTTTCCAAGGCGGCCATTGGCCCCACACAGGAGCCGTAATGCAAGTTGAAGTACCCTGCCCCAAGTGCGGCAAGACACGCATGAACTTTCCGCGCCCGCAGCCTGTCGATAGCGACATCATCACCTGCTATCACTGCGACTTCGAGCTTGGCACCTACGGCAGCATAAAGCGCAAGATGGCGCTCTTCATGGAGCGGCTGATGCAGGCGGATGCCAAGGCGGCGAAAAAGCAGTAATTCGGAGAGGGGCGCAGCGCTTCGGCTTGCCGCCTACTTCTTTCTCGTCGTCGTGGGGCTCGCTACCTTGTCGCCGACCTTGATCCCGAGCTTCTTGACGACACCGGCATTCAGCTCGACGACGTATTTCACCTCGCCCATCGAATCGATGATGTCCCGCGAATAGGGAGTGGCATTCTCCTTGATGTGACGGATCGTGCCGCCGCTATCGATGAAGAGCATGTCCAGCGGCAGGATGGTATTCTCCATCCACATGGACACCCGCCGTGACTCGCCGAAGTCGAAGATCATTCCGGCCTTCTCGGGCATTTCCTTGCGGAACATCAGCCCGTATTCGCGCTGCTCGTTGGTGGTGGCGATCTCGACCGTGAAATTCAGCATCTTGCCGGCGGCCGTCTGGATCACCAGCGGCTCCTTGTCGAAATGCGTCTCCTGCTGGGCAAGCGCCGGTGCCGCGATCATGAAAAAAAGCGCCAACAAGGCGCTTTTGACGATGTTCATTGCAGAGCCGCGTGACATCAGTGCGACCGGCTGGCCGGGCTCGGCATGTCGGGGTGGATTTCCGCCGCCATCAGCCCCTTGTCGCCGTCGCCATAACGAACGAGCACCACCTGGCCGGGGCGAAGCTCCGTCAAGCCGAAACGCCGCAGCGTTTCCATGTGCACGAAGATATCTTCCGTTCCCTCGCCGCGCGTCAGGAAGCCGAAGCCCTTCGTTCGGTTGAACCACTTCACCAGTGCACGCTCGAGACCGCTCGTCGCGGTGACCTGCACATGGGTGCGCACCGGCGGCAGCTGCGACGGATGGACGGCGGTCGATTGGTCCATCGAGAGAATCTTGAAGGCCTGATAGCCCCGCTCGCGGCGCTGGATCAACGCGACGATGCGCGTGCCTTCGAGAATTGTCTGGTAACCGTCGCGGCGGAGGCACGTGACATGCAGGAGAACGTCCTGCATTCCGTTGTCCGGGACGATGAAGCCGAAGCCCTTGGCCACATCGAACCACTTGACGATGCCGGTGATTTCAACGAGATCGACGGCATCTCCGGACAACTCGTCGATATGCGTGAATTCCTTCGATGAAATCCTGTCAGCCATGTCGCCAGTCCCTCAATACGCGTCACACTGTTACGGTTAACTGATTCTTGATATCAAGATTAACATCTTGGTAACGGATCAGCGCAAGCCCTACTTTTCAATTATTCCCAGTTGCTCATCTTAACCCTGTGACTTGCCCGAAGCTTGCGTTCTGCCGCATAACGGGACACCCCGCATTTAGAAAGGAAATAGAATGCGTTATCTCCACACCATGGTTCGCGTGAAGGATCTCGATGCGTCGCTTCATTTCTACAGCACGCTATTCGGTTTGAAGGAAATTCGCCGCTCCGAAAACGAGAAAGGCCGCTACACGCTGGTTTTCCTCGCTGCGGACGAGGATAGCACGAATGCGGAGCGAAATGGCGCCCCATGTCTCGAACTCACCTACAACTGGGACACCGAGGATTACACCGGTGGACGCAACTTCGGCCATCTGGCGTATGAGGTGGACGACATCTACGCCATCTGCCAGCACCTGATGGATAAGGGGATCACCATCAACCGTCCGCCGCGCGACGGCCGCATGGCCTTCGTGCGTTCGCCTGACGGCATCTCCATCGAGATCCTGCAGAAGAATGGCAGCCTTCCCGCGGCCGAGCCGTGGCTCTCGATGGGCAATACCGGCGTCTGGTAAGCCGAGGCTTTAGCGAGGCTTGCAGCTTTTGCGATTTCAGGTCCCGGCGCCCGGTTCGCGCTTGCTGCAAGCCTGGTCCACAGGCACTCTCCGGCCGACTCGAAGCAGAAGACGGCCCTTTCGCCGCGTCTTCCGCATCCAAGGAGACCGGTCGCTTGCTCATTCTCGAAAGGCGGATACGCGCTCAGGGCGCGCTTCTGATCGCCGCCGCGGCCCTTGCGCTTTCCGGCTGCATATCGAATCAGAAGGCGCTGGATTCCGCTGCCGCCGCGCCTGCCGATCCCGCGGCGGATCAGCTTGCCGAAAAAACGCCGGGCAAGGCCAAGAGCACCTATCGCGATCCGATGCTCACCAATGTAACCGGCGCGCAGCCTGCGACGGCAGCTCAGAACTCGCCTCAACCCATGCCGGCCTCCGCGGTCGCCATGCAGCCCGCCAATATCGGCGGCATGGTGATGCAGTCGACCCGGATCAACGCCAACGCCATGAGCATCTTTTCGGCCCCGCCGGCGATTCCGCAGAATAACAGCAGCTCGACGATCGTTCAGCCGTCCGATGCCGCCGCCTATGCACCCTCTCCCGGGGTGGACGCGACGCGCAGCAGCGTCTTCAGCGTCCCCTCTCAGCCTGCCCCGGCACCGCAGTCCGGCGAATTTCCGTTACCGCAGCAATCATCCCAGAACACCAGCACGAAGCTGGCGCCCTCCGTCGAGACGGCGATGGCCACCGGCAGCCTCAAGGCCGGATCGATGAACGCGCTCTATGCCGCGCCGAAACAGAACCTCCTCGGCAGCCTTTCCGGCCTTCTCCAGAAGGCGTCCCTGCCGGGCATGACCCGCGTCGCGCCGAACGGCCTGAACATCCAGAACGGCGATGTGGAGGTCAGCTGCTTCAAGCCCAATCTGCTGCATGTCATCAAGACGATCGAAAGCCATTTCGGAAAGCCGGTCATGGTGACGTCCGGATATCGCGATCCCGAGCACAACCGCATGGTCGGCGGCGCCGAAGAATCGATGCACAAGACGTGCGATGCCGCCGACATCCAGGTCGCCGGCATTTCCAAATGGGACATTGCCGCCTATGTTCGCTCGCTGCCCGACCGTGGCGGCGTGGGGACCTATTGCGACACCGAATCCGTCCATGTGGATACCGGCAAAAGCCGTGATTGGAACTGGGGCTGCGGTGCGGGACAGAGGCGAACACTGCGCGGACCGGCGATCTGACGAGACCGCGATTTTTTGCTTCGCCTTACGGCAGGACGGTTCCATCCGCACGAGGGATAGCCAGCAGCCCGTTGATTCACATCGGATATTCCGCTTCTTGTGCTAGCGCGAATGTTCATGTCACTTTTTTGAAGAAAAGCAAAATTCCCGCTTGCGGTGCACAAAAGCGCTGACTATAAGGGCGCCACCACGAAGGAAGCGCCCTTCGTCTATCGGTTAGGACACCAGATTTTCATTCTGGGAAG
>NZ_JBNDHT010000211.1:0-7724 GCF_056755115.1 Rhizobium sp. SVR5-2C
GATATAGACAATGCAGCGTGAGCGCGTTCGAAACAGCCGGACGGTGATCCTGCCCCCCTCATCCGGGACAAAGGAGCGGGCGTTTTCGATCAGGTTAGTGATGATCTGGCCTATACGCAGATCATGGCCGTTGACGACGAAGCGCGTCTTGACGCCGGGCTTGCGCTCGATCGAAAGCTCGATCTGAACCTCTTTGTTCTTGTGGCGAATCTGTCTTGAGACGTCGATCAGGTCGCTGAGGAAATGCTCGAGATCAACAGATCCGGCATCGACGCGGGCGAGCTCGGCATCGAGCCGCGAAGCGTCGGAAATATCGCTGATGAGGCGATCGAGCCGGCGGACGTCGTGCTGGATGACATCCATCAGCCGCTTCTTGGAATCGTCCGATCTGGCGAGCGGCAAGGTCTCGACAGCGCTGCGAAGCGAGGTCAGCGGGTTTTTGAGCTCATGGCTGACGTCGGCGGCAAAGCTCTCGATTGCGTCGATGCGATCGTAAAGTGCGGTGGTCATCTCGCGGAGCGCAATGGAAAGATTGCCGATCTCATCCTGGCGCGCCGAGAAGTCAGGGATCTCCTCGCGTTCCTTTGCGCCGCGCCGGACACGGATCGCCGCGGCCGAGAGACGACGGAGCGGATTGGCGATCGTCGAGGAAAGAACCAGCGACAACAAAACGTTGACGAGCGTCGCAACGCCGAAAACCCGCATGATCGCCAGCCGCTCGGCATGAACGATATTGTCGATGTCGCCGGCTTGCGTCGAAAGGAGCAGAACCCCGAGAACGGCGCGAAAACGCTGGATCGGGACGGCGACCGAAACGATCAGCTCGCCCTTTTCGGTGGTCCGCACAACGGCGCCGCGGACACCGGTCAGCGCATTCATCACTTCCGGATAGATCGACCCGTCGCCGCCCGGCGCTTCCTTATAAACGGGCAGGTTTCCAGGCTGCAGCGCCTTGTTAAACAGTGTCGTGAACCATTCGCCCCACGTCTGCTTCTCCTCTTCCACCGGCGGCAGATCGAAGCGCAGAACCTGGCCGCGCGAATAGAGGTGGCGTGAATCGAGAAGCAGGTTGGCGTCGGCATCGAAGATGCGGGCGCGTGTTCGCGTCGGCGAAATCAACCGCCGCAGAACCGGTGCCACCTTTTCCGGATCGATGGGGAAATCCAGGTCCTCATCGTTCGGGACGGGTGTAATGCTTTGCCCGGCCTGCAGCTCCAGCAACTTCTGCGGATCGATGGTGATCGAGTTGGTGTCGACCGAGGCCGATGCGGAGATGGCGCCGGCGATGATTTCGCCCTGCGTCAGCAGGCTTTCGACACGCGCGTCGATCAGGCCTTCGCGAAACTGGTTGAGATAGAGGATGCCGCCGACGAGCACCAGCAGTGCCGCAAGATTGAAGAAGAGGATGCGGCGCGTCAGGCTGGAAAAGACCGCATTACCAAAAATGCGGCGGATGATGGTAAAGGGGTGCGACCAGCGCCTTCCCCTGACGCGGCGGGCGCTCAAGCCTTCCGCGTCATCCAGATCCCTTTCCTGCACCAACTGTGCCAATGACAGGCCCTTTCGGAGGGCGCTGCTGGCTCTTCGGCAGGCGTCCCTCGACAACAATCATGCGGCCCGCGCCCTCAGGCGTTAGGCTGCTTCGCGGAAGCGGTACCCCACTCCGTAAAGTGTTTCAATCATATCAAAGTCAGTATCGACCATCTTGAATTTCTTGCGCAGGCGCTTGATGTGGCTATCGATCGTGCGGTCGTCAACATAGACCTGCTCGTCATAAGCCGCATCCATGAGCGCGTCGCGGCTTTTCACCACGCCTGGACGCTGTGCGAGCGAATGAAGGATCAGGAATTCGGTCACTGTCAGTGTCACCGGTTCGCTCTTCCATGTGCAGGTGTGGCGTTCCTGGTCCATGACAAGCTGGCCGCGCTCAAGCGAACGCGCGAGTTGAGCGGCGCCAGGCTTCGGTGCAGCCCCGGCACCCGCAACCGCTGCGATCTCCCGGGTCGAAGCGCGGCGGAGCACGGCGCGGACGCGTTCCACGAGCAGCCGCTGGGAGAATGGCTTCGTGATGAAGTCATCGGCTCCCATCTTCAAGCCGAAGAGCTCATCGATCTCCTCGTCCTTGGATGTCAGAAAAATCACTGGCATGTCGGACTTCTGGCGCAGGCGGCGCAAAAGTTCCATTCCGTCCATCCGCGGCATCTTGATATCGAAGATGGCGAGTTGCGGCGGGCGGGCGATCAGACCGTCCAAGGCCGAGGCACCATCTGTATAGGTCTCAACCTTGTATCCTTCCGCTTCAAGTGCGATCGACACCGAAGTTAGGATATTGCGGTCGTCGTCAACGAGCGCGATTGTCGGCATGGTGTTCGTCTCCATCTATGCGCAGCTCCCGGAATTGTTCGATGTCCCCAGGCCGGCCCTTTCGACCGATAGCGCTTATGGAGGATAAAGGTGGAACAAATTGTGGCAAAGATAAAGGGCACGGGCCATCACAGCGTCGAAGCGGTGCTCACCGGTGGCGCGATAAAAACCGTACTCCCGCGCCCGCTTCAAACGATTTAAAATATGCCTCAGAAATTTAAATCGATTAATTATTTGATATCGTTATATTTTCTTCATTTCTCGGTCTTGCTTTTTAAAATTCTCGATCTTAGTTTCGCTTCAGTATTTAACGGCGGGAGCCTTGAGCGAAAGGAAGAGCCATGGAAACGTTCGGAATTCACAACCCGGCAATAGCGCTAGCGACGATTGGTTTGGGAGACGCAAAAAGCGTTCGCTATAACCTGACCGCCGCCTCTCTCTATGAGGAAGCGATTCGCCGCGGCGAAGCCGAACTTACCGCTCAAGGCGCTCTTCGCGCTCTGACCGGACAGCATACTGGCCGCTCCCCGCGCGACAAATTCGTCGTGCGCGATGCCAATACGGACGGCGAGATCTGGTGGGACAACAACAAGCCGATGTCGCCCGAGCAGTTCGCGCTTCTGCGTCAGGACATGCTGCAACATGCCGCCGGCAAGGAACTGTTCGTACAGGATCTGATCGGCGGGGCTGACGTCAATTACTCGCTGCCGACGCGCGTGGTAACAGAGTTTGCCTGGCATTCGCTTTTCATCCGCAATTTGCTGATTCGCCCTGAGCTTTCTGCTCTGGCGGCCTTCGTGCCGAAGCTGACGATCATCGATCTGCCGAGCTTCAAGGCCGATCCGGAGCGTTATGGTTGCCGCTCCGAGACGGTGATCGCATGTGATTTGACTAACGGTCTCGTCTTGATCGGCGGCACATCCTATGCCGGCGAAATGAAGAAATCGGTTTTCACAGTGCTCAATTACCTGCTCCCGGCAAAGGGCGTGATGCCGATGCATTGCTCGGCGAATGCCGGCCCGGATGGCGACTCGGCAGTTTTCTTCGGCCTGTCCGGCACCGGCAAGACAACGCTGTCTGCTGATCCGTCGCGCACGTTGATCGGGGACGACGAGCATGGCTGGGGCGAAAGCGGCATCTTCAACTTCGAAGGCGGCTGCTACGCGAAGACGATCCGTCTTTCGGCTGAAGCCGAGCCGGAAATCTATGCGACGACGCAACGCTTTGGCACCGTACTGGAAAATGTCGTGCTCGATGAACAGCGCGAGCCGGACTTCGACGACGATTCGCTGACGGAAAACACGCGTTGCGCTTATCCGTTGGACTTCATTCCGAATGCTTCGGAAACGGGCCTCGCCGCCCACCCGAAGGCGATCATCATGCTGACTGCCGATGCATTCGGTGTGATGCCGCCGATCGCGCGTCTGACGCCGGATCAAGCAATGTACCACTTCCTTTCGGGCTACACGGCAAAGGTCGCCGGCACGGAAAAGGGGGTCACCGAACCGGAGGCGACGTTCTCGACCTGCTTCGGTGCGCCGTTCATGCCGCGTCATCCGGCGGAATATGGCAATCTGCTGAAGGAGCTGATCGGCCGGCACGGTGTTGAATGCTGGCTTGTCAATACCGGCTGGACCGGCGGCGCATATGGTACTGGCAAGCGTATGCCGATCAAGGCAACGCGCGCTCTGCTATCGGCAGCGCTCTCCGGAAAGCTGGCAAAGGTAGATTTCCGTACTGATGCGAACTTTGGCTTCGCGGTTCCCGTGGCTGTCGCGGGCGTCGAGACCAGCATCCTCGACCCGCGCTCGACCTGGGCGGACGGTGCGGCATATGACGTCCAGGCAGAAAAGCTCGTATCGATGTTCATTTCGAACTTCGCGAAGTTCGAGGCACATGTGGACGGCGGCGTGCGGGACGCGGCACCTGGAATCAAGGTCGCTGCCGAATAACAGCAAGAGACTGATGATTCACGTGAAACCCGGCGACCTCCGCCGGGTCTTTCTTTGCGTGTTTCAAAATCGCCGTCGATATGAGATAGAAGCGGCATGGCCAGCGACGCGCTCTATATCAATGACAGGATCACCATCGCTGGATGGGAACTGGCGGAACAATTCGTTCTGGCGGGCGGTCCCGGTGGCCAGAACGTCAACAAGGTATCGACGGCCGTCCAGCTCTTCTTCAACATCCCCGATTCACCTTCGCTTCCCGATCGCGTCAAGACGAATGCCGTGAAGCTCGCCGGTAGGCGCATGTCGAAAGAGGGTGTGCTGATGATCGAGGCGAGCCGCTTTCGCAGCCAGGACCGAAATCGGGAGGATGCGCGCGAACGGCTGAAGGAACTGATCCTCGAAGCCGCCAAGCCGCCACCGCCGCCGCGCAAGAAGACGAAGCCGACCAAAGGCTCGATCGAACGCCGACTCAAGGAAAAATCCGGCCGCGCCGAGGTGAAGAGGATGCGTGGCCGTCCCGGTGGGGAGTGATATGCTGGAGCTATCAAGCGGCGTCCGTCATTTCCCCGAATATCTCGACCGTGCCCGTCAGGAAGCGCTTGTCGAAACGATCCGCGCCGTTGTCGCCGAAGCGCCGCTTTTCGTGCCGGTTATGCCAGGCACGGGCAAACCGATGTCCGTGCGGATGAGCAACTGCGGTCCGCTTGGCTGGGTCACGGACAAGGAACGCGGCTACCGCTATCAGACGACCCATCCGTTCACTGGCAAGCCTTGGCCAGCGATACCGGCAGTGCTGCTCGATATCTGGAATGAGGTTTCCGGCTACGAAAAAGCGCCGCAGGCTTGCCTGATCAACTTCTATTCCGACGACGCGAAGATGGGCCTGCATCAAGACAAGGACGAGCAGGACCTGAAAGCACCTGTCGTCTCGATTTCGCTCGGTAACACATGCCTCTTCCGTATCGGCGGGCTTTCTCGCAACGAGCGGACGCAATCGATCAAGCTCGGCAGCGGCGATATCGTCGTGCTTGGAGGAGAGGGTCGTCTATCTTTTCACGGCGTCGACCGCATCTACCCGGCCACGTCGACGCTGCTGAAGAGTGGAGGCCGGATCAATCTGACGTTAAGGCGTGTCAGTCCGTGAGTTCGGCTAAAGCTTCCTCAGCGCCACCTGCTCGATGAGGTGGTTCGGACCCTTGCGCAGAATCAGGTCCGCGCGCGGGCGCGTCGGCAGGATGTTCTGCCGGAGGTTCTTCAGGTTGATGTTCGCCCACAGCCCTTCGGCGGTCGAAAGCGCTTCTTCGTCGCTGATCGAAGCATAGCGATGGAAATAGGAGTTCGGGTCGCGGAAGGCGGTTTCACGCAGGCGCATGAAGCGGGCGACGTACCAGTTGTTGATCAGCTTTTCTTCGGCATCGATGTAGATCGAGAAATCGAAGAAGTCGGAAACCATCGGCACGATCTTGCCGTCGGCGGGAAGGTCGCGCGACTGCAGAACGTTGATGCCTTCGAAGACCAGGATGTCCGGCCGGTCGATGACCGTATATTCGTTCGGAACGACGTCATAGACGAGGTGCGAATAGACGGGCGCCTTCACATTCGGTTGCCCGGCCTTGATCGCGGAGAGGAACTTCAGGATTGCGCCTGTGTCGTAGCTTTCCGGAAAGCCCTTGCGCTGCATGAGGTTTTCGCGTTCGAGCACCGCATTCGGATGCAGAAAGCCGTCGGTCGTGATGAGATCGACCTTCGGGCTCGATGGCCAGCGCCGCAGAAGCTCCTTTAGGACACGCGCGGTCGTCGATTTGCCGACGGCGACAGAACCGGCAATGCCGATGACGAACGGCGTTTTCGTCACGTCGGACAGGCTCAGGAACCGGTTGCGCTGCTCGAAGAGCAATTGCGATGATTCGACATGCGAGGAGAGAAGGCGCGACAGCGACAGATAGATTCGCCGCACTTCGTCGAGATCGATCGGATCCCCCATCGAACGCAGCCTCGCAACCTCTTCGCCCGTGAGCGTCAGCGGCGTATCGGCGCGGAACTTCGCCCATTCCTCGGAAGAAAAGAAGTTATAGGGCGAATAGGAATTCGCCTGGAAGTGATCGAGTGCTTCTGGCGCACCAAGGATTTGTGTCGCGATACTCATGAACTCTGCCGGCTGGCCTTCTCTTTGAGACCGGATTGAGTGGTACGCCGCTCAAGCTCAGCCATCACATCTTGCAACGGAATGCCTGCTATCTTCAATACGACCAATAGGTGATAGAGAACATCGGCCGCCTCGTAGGTAAGATTATCGCGGTCAGCCGTTACGGCGGCCATAACGGCCTCGATGGCTTCCTCGCCAAGTTTCTTTGCCGCCTTCGGCTGGCCGCCGGCGACGAGCTTTGCCGTCCAGGATTCGTCTGGCGAGGCCTTCGATCGCTCGTCGACGATCCTCTCAAGATCGGAAAGGGAAAATCCGCTCATCTGTCGCTTTCAATCAATCAAGTCGCATCGCGATGCCGTGTGACGACATATAATGCTTCGCTTCGCCGACGGAATATGTGCCGAAGTGGAAGATCGAAGCGGCAAGCACGGCATTGGCGTGGCCTTCCGTCACGCCGGCAACCAGATCATTGAGATCGCCCACGCCGCCCGACGCGATGACGGGCACCCGAACGGCGTCGGCGATTGCCCGGGTCAACTCAAGATCGTAGCCGATCTTCGTCCCATCGCGATCCATGGAGGTGACGAGGAGTTCGCCTGCGCCGCGGGCGACCATCTTCTGCGCGAATTCGACCGCGTCGATGCCGGTCGCGTTGCGGCCGCCATGCGTATAAATCTCCCAGGCACTGAGATTGTCCTGGCCGACCGCCTGTGTACGGCGGCGCTTGGCATCGATCGAAACGACGATGCACTGGTCACCGAACTTGTCGGCCGCTTCGGCGACGAAATCCGGATTGTTCACCGCCGCCGAATTGATCGAGACCTTGTCGGCGCCGCAAAGCAGTAGCTTGCGGATGTCGGCGATGCTGCGCACGCCGCCACCGACCGTCAGCGGCATGAAGCATTGGTCGGCCGTTCGGGAAACGACATCGAAGATCGTTTCGCGATTGTCGGATGAGGCGGTGATATCGAGAAAGCAGAGTTCGTCGGCGCCAGCCGCGTCATAGGCCTTCGCGGCCTCGACCGGATCGCCGGCATCGATCAGATTGACGAAGTTGACACCCTTGACCACACGGCCGTCTTTTACGTCGAGGCAGGGAATAACGCGGGCTTTCAGGGTCATCACACGCTCTCTTTCGTCGGTGCCGCGTTGATCAGCGCCAAGGCTTCCTTGGGATCGATACGCCCATCATACAGCGCACGGCCGGAGATGGCACCTTCTAGCTTGCGGGCGTCGGGCTGCAACATGCGCTTCACATCCTC
>NZ_JBNDHT010000212.1:0-7554 GCF_056755115.1 Rhizobium sp. SVR5-2C
CTGTAAGGTCGGCCGCGCAGCACTTTGCGGGTCGGCACGGTCTGATTTACAGCGTCAGACATAGCATTCCTCCTTTTCACAACCAGAAAGCTAGAGCACCCAGGCTTGTTGGGAAGGCTGGTGGATGACGAGGCTTTTGACCGTATCCCGGCCCGCTGGCGATGATGGAAATCAACCGTTCGAGAATGTGGACGGATTCGTATGCAGGCCGTAGAATACATGCCTCCTATATGCGGAGGATTCCGGAAGGAGCGCGCCAATGCCTATCTTCATAGACCGGCATGATCTCGCGGGAACCACAGCCGCCGACATTGCCGAGGCACACCGCAAGGACATCGAGATTCAGGATCAATACGGGGTCAAATTCCTCACCTACTGGTACGACCAGCCCCGGGGGACCGTGTTCTGCCTCGTAGATGCGCCCGATGCGGAAACGGCACAATGTGTGCACCGGGAAGCCCACGGCTTTGTCGCCGGCGAAATCGTCGAAGTTGCATTGTCGGCGGTAGAGGCCTTTCTCGGCCGCATTACCGATCCAAAGCCGGCGCCCGGGCAATCCTCGGCCACTGTGGATGCCGGCCACCGGGCCATCCTGTTTACCGATATCGTCGGCTCGACGGCAATGACATCACGCCTTGGCGACCGCTTGGCAACCGAAATGGTCAGGGCGCACGACTCCCTTGTGCGTAGGTGCCTCGGCCAGTGTGCCGGCCGCGAGGTGAAGCATACCGGCGACGGAATCATGGCGACGTTCGCCTCGATCCCTGCAGCCGTCGAATGTGCAAGAATGGTTCAGCAGGAGTTCAAGCGGTACAACCGCGGCAATCCTGAACCAATTCATGTTCGCATCGGACTCGATTGCGGCGAGCCCGTCGAGGATAGTAACGACCTGTTCGGCTCCACGGTGCAACTTGCAGCGCGATTGTGCGGCGCCGCCTCCAACGACCAGATTTTGGTATCGGAGAACATTTTCCGGGAATACGGCGCCTCAGATCTCTTCGCCCACGCTACGCGCCGGCGTCTGAAGGGATTTTCGAAGCCCGTTCTGGCCTTCCGATGCGACTGGGTTGAACCAGTTGCCAATTAACGTTCTAGGCTTTCACCCGCCAGTTTGGTGATGCGGTGCGGCGACGGGTTTCGATTCCGGCGAGCCCTTGAACCTCAGGAATATGGACAGGACAACAAGGACGGCGGTGGAAAAGAACTCGGATTGCCAGTTCTGAAATGACTCGAACCAAAATTGCGCGCTGCCTAGATGGTCGAGGAAGCTCGTCGCCGGGTGGCCACGCAGGGCCGCCTCAAGTGCCTCCTTTTGAGCACTGCCGAACAGATGAAGAATGAAACTTGCGACAAACAGGACCACTAGGACTATGCCCAGCGAATAAGCGTAGAGTTTGCGCGCGAGCCGCCCGCCTCTCAAAGGCCCCGGCACGTGAGGATCATGGGCAGGGACCAAGATGTGCTCGTCCTGCGATGAGGTGTCATCCGGATCTTTCGATTCTGCCGAGCCCCGTTGAAAGAGGAACGCGGTCAAAACCACGTAAGTGGCCATTTGCAGGAATTCGCTCTCCCAGTTCTCGAACAGTGCCGAGAGAAAATGACCCGACCCGGCGTATTCCAGCAATGTCAGCTGGGGGAAACCGTGTTCCGCAAGCTCCTGGTTCAAGCTCTGCCATCCGCTGAGCAGCATGCCGCCGATCGTGACAAGTGTCGCCGTGAGGAGAACAATGGTCAGTCCGTTGTCGCGGAAAAATCGCATTCACATTCCTTCGTCCAGTGCGGCAGCAACGCCAATTCTCCAGAGCTATGATGTCTCACTCCAGATAAACTTGCATGCCGAACGAACGTTCCGGGCCTACTGTTCAGCAGCAGCCGGCAAGGCTCAGGGGCCTGCCGAATAGAGGGAACGAACCGGAAGCTTAGCCGTTGAAGCCTTGGCACAGTAGCAGCGGAGGAAATGTCATGGGTATCGAGCAAGCTCCAACGGAAAAAGGGAAACAAGCGGCGCGGGGATTGAGGAAAAGCACCGCGGCGGAGGAAAAGAAAGTGGAGGCCAAGAAGGGCTCAGACCTCGCGAAAGGTTCCGAGCGTTTCGAGGAACGTTCGAAAAGTTCAGACGGCAAGAGCGCCGGAACAAAGCAGCGCCTCTGACGCGGGTCCGCCTTCTAACGCTGACGAGCAGATCACCGGAAGGGACCCGAGCGGTTCCGTCACGGGAGTTGACCAATGGCGGCACGGGAGACTGGCGCGACAGGAAAAAGTGTTCCGCACGCGCATGAACCGGACCGGGGAAGAGATGCCGATACCCCGAATCAGATTCCGCTGAAGGGGTTGAAAGATGTCTTCTGGCGCATCGTCGCTGAAATTATCGACGATCGCGTCATGTTGATTGCGGCGGGGGTGACCTACTACCTGCTGCTGGCGTTGTTTCCGGCACTCGCCGCGCTGGTTTCGCTCTATGGCTTCGTCGCTGACCCGGTGACAATCGCCGGTCACATCGATTTCCTGTCGAGCCTGCTGCCTCCCGGCTCCCTTGATATCATCCTCACGCAGCTCGACGCGCTCGCCCAGCAGAAAACGTCATCGTTAAGTATCGCCTTCGTCGTCGGGCTGGTCGTCGCCTTATGGAGCACTAACAGCGGGATCAAGGCGCTGTTCGAGGCGATGAATGTCGCCAATGGCGAGGCCGAGAAGCGAAGCCTTGTCAGGCTGAACCTGATGTCCTTGACGTTCACGCTCGGCGCGCTGCTGATCGCAGTCGTCCTGATCACCGCCATCGGCGTTGTTCCCGCAGTCCTCTCGTATCTCTGGCTCGATGGGTGGGAGGAGCAACTGGCAAGGTTTGCGCGCTGGCCGGTGATCCTCGCGTTTGCCGGCGCGGGCATCACGTTGCTCTATCATTATGGGCCGAGCCGCGAGCATGCGAAGTTTCACTGGCTGAGTTGGGGAGCGGTGTGCAGCACACTCCTATGGCTAGGCGCTTCGATGTTGTTTTCCTACTACCTGGAAAACTTCGCCAACTATAACGCCACTTACGGCACGCTCGGCGCGCTGATAGGCTTCATGGTCTGGATGTGGATATCGACGATCATCGTGATTGTCGGCGCCATGCTCAACGCCGAACTTGAACACCAGACCGCGCACGACTCGACTACAGGCGAGCCTCGGCCGATGGGAGAACGAGGCGCATATGTAGCCGACACGCTCGGCAAGACCTCCGACGAAGACTGAAAGCCCCGCGGTCCTATCGGACCAACGAGGCAATGTCGTTGAACATCTCGAGCGCATCTCTCTCGGCCCTGGCAACATAGGTAGCCGCCGCAATGTTGTCTTGCTCCCGCCAGGACGTCGCCAGTTGGAAAGCGGCCGCCGGATCTCCAGCCAGGAATTTGGAAAGGCCCGCATCTTCGAGCATCCCGCGCGTCTTCGAAGTATTGGATGCCATGGATGCAAAGGGCGTTCCTGCCATCAGTGACAGGCAGGCAGCGTGAAACCGACCTGCAATCAGGCCTTTGGCCTCTGCTATCGTGGTCAGGATCTCCGGGGCCGGGCGGAAGCGTGTCGTGTCCCGTATCATGTCCATGCGCGAAGCCATCAGCGGCCGGAAGACCGACTTGCGAAAGGCGCGATATCCGATCCGTTGCGGTTGACGCGGGGCCGGCGCTTCATCGGCGGCGCCATCCGGCATGAAAACTGCGAAAGGCCGGGCCGACTTGTCGAGAAAGGGATTCGAGGGCTCACAGGTGTTGAGGTTCAGGTAGGAGGCATCTCGGCGCCGGAGAGCATGCTCAAGCAGCTGCTTGTTCCGTTCGCTGTTGGCGTTGTCAGTCACGACCATCGATCCGCCCCTCGAGGATGACCGATACGAACTCATTGCGCGACTGGACAATGTCAGGTCCGGTACGACTTCTACCTGCAAACCGGCGAGCCTGGCGTTGTGTGCGCTCAGTGACTCCCTGACGTAAATGCGGTCGAATGCTTCACAGGCGCGCGCTATGGCATCGTCGTTCTCCTCGTAAACCGAATTGATGAGTACGCTCGCAACACCGGCACTGCGGCAGAACGGCCCCACCTCCGCCAGTGCCTTGGCTTGCCTGCTTGAGTGGTGGAGTGTCCCCTCGCCATTAACGATGACGAGATCTGCCTTCCGCATTTCATCTTGAAGAGCAGATTGTGTGCGCCAATCCGTATGAACGGATGACGTCGCTACGACCTGTATCCCGTGTGCCGCAGCAAGCTTGACTATCTGCGATACGACAAGCCTGCAGCCCAGATGCGGTTTCGTGGATGTGTCGTTGATCAAGATCGCCTTGCTGTCAGACATCGCCCATCCCCTCTCCGGCTCGCCAGCAGCGATACGCCTCAGGCAGCCCGCGCCCCAAGTTCCACGAAACAGAAACTACCAACACGGAACTTGAATGTCTCCGGCCTGGTTCTAGTTGTACATATTCTCATTTAGAAGATATAAATGTGCTAATTTAGAATAAGTGAGTCACGTAGGAACCGTTTGAGGCCTGAACTGAATGTTTCGCTATGCTGTGGTAACCTGCGCTGACATGAGAATGATGCCAGCTGCGATCTGCGCACTTCTTTCCGTCTTCCAGAAAAACTCCCGCCCCGATACGAAGTACATTCTGATTGGCATCGACTTACAGCAAAGCGCCCACGACGATATTCGCAGATTCAACGAAGCCAACGGGATCGATATCGAAATCGTCACTTACAGCGAACCATCTGACCTTGCAGCCACCTCGGGACGCTGGCCCCCGGCAACTCTCGCCCGTCTCTTCATCGACCTGCTCCTTCCAGATTCCTTCGTACGCGTACTCTACGTCGATGCGGATATACTCGCAGCGGCGCCTGTCGGCGACCTGCTCACGGCGGACCTTCAAGGCAAGGCGCTGGGTGCGGTTGATGACTACATCATGGCTTTCCCGGAAAAGGCACGGAGGAGAGAACAGAAGCTCGGGCTGATGTTCGGGCCAAGATACTTCAATGCCGGCGTGCTGTTATTTGACTGGCAGAAATGCCGTTCAGAGGGGCTGCTGGCGCGTGCGCGTGCTTTGATCGAACGGCCAAACGCGAAGTTTGACGCGAACGATCAAGACGTTCTCAACGTTGCGTTCCAGGGAACATGGCTTCCGCTGCCATTCCGCTGGAACGTACAGACCGGAATGCTGCCCTTCGTTTCAGATCCCGCTGTTGTCCATTTTACCGGCCGGCGCAAACCCTGGCAGCATTCCATAAACTGGGCCCATCGCAAATTCGCGGGACAGTATTCGGACCTTCTGAATGGAACTCCATGGTCGGAGTTCTGCGAATGCCGCTCTCCCGCACGCGATTTGGGCGACTTCGCCTTGTACGTCGGGAGTACCGTCGGAGGGCTGGCGAGAGCGAAAAAGGTCAAATCATATTTCAAGGGCGGCATGCGCCCCACGGGCGCTTAGTGGCTGATCGATGAATTCAAATCCAATGCCGCTGAACTTCAGAGAGAGGGACGAATGGCGGCAGTTCTTCTCATCGTTTTCGCACATCGTTCTGGTCGGAAACAGCGACCGCACCGAACCTTTCCGGCTTACGGAAGCGTTTCCCCAGTCAGCGCTCTTCGTATTCTTCAACAAGGTCTACAAGGTACTGAACAAAGATTTTGACAGGCCTTCATTGCTGGTGGCGCGAAGCGGGACAAGTGGCGCCAACATTGTCCATCGCAAGGAAGTGAAAGATGTCCTCAGCTTCTTTCCGGAAGAGGCGCTCGTAGGCATCGTCAACATTCGTGTAGCACCGTCAGAGCGATTCAGCCCCAAATCGGCTTTTGAAGGTGCCAAAGTCTATCATCTGGATCTCTCCTCGGTCGCGGACGATTACCCCTCCGGAAAAATACCGACGAGCGGTTTTGCCCTGACGCTGTGGCTTCGCGATCTCCAGCCTGCCTCAGAAATCGTGCTTGCAGGATTTTCGGGAACAAGGGGCGAAACATGGAAAGTCTTCAACGTTCACGATTGGACTTACGAGCAGGTCTTCCTCCGGCTTTGTGCCAAAAGAGGAGAGATCGCGGCATTCAATCAGGACGGTGACGTCACACGAACCGCTGCCTTGTTGAAGAGCTTTCCAGACATGCCCCCTGCCGAACTGCTCATGGAGATGGCCGCAGTTCTGGCGGAACGTCTGGACAATGCGAACGACCAGATCGATCGGCTGATGTCGGTGACGAAGGTCCAGCGAGGTCTGGACACCCTTTTCCGTCGCATCAGACCCAAGACACGCAAACAGCGGGAGCAAGCCCGACTGAAGAAGGACCCAAATTCATGAGTCGGGCTGGCAACAGCCTACCGAACGGACAAACCAACAAGAGGCACTGAGATGGATCAGGAAACGATTCGGATATTCATCGGTTTCGATACAAAGGAAGCGGTCGCCTATCATGTTTTATCGCAAAGTATCCTGGAGAAATCCACGCTCCCCGTTGAGTTCAGCCCTATTGTTTTGTCGAATCTCGGCGGCATTTTCACCCGCGAGCGCAATGCTCTTCAATCAACAGAGTTTTCGTTCTCGAGATTTCTGACGCCCTATTTAAGCAGCTTTAGCGGCTGGAGCATCTTCATGGACTGCGACATGCTGGCTCGCGCCGACATAGCCGAATTGTGGTCGCTACGAGACGAGCGCTACGCCGCGATGTGCGTGAAGCATGATTACACCCCGAAGGTGGAGACCAAATTCCTGGGTCAGACGCAAACCAAGTACGAGAAAAAGAACTGGTCGAGCCTCCTCATGTTCAACAACGACAAATGCCGCGCACTCTCCCCCGATTACGTCAACACCGCGACTGGGCTGCAGCTTCATCAGTTCAAATGGCTTGAGAACGATGACCTGATCGGTAGTATTCCGGTGACCTGGAACTATCTCGTCAACGAATATGAAAAGCGCAATGACGCCAAGCTCGTTCACTTCACCGACGGAGGTCCTTATTTCGAGGAGTACAAGAACGACGACTATGCCGACGAATGGTTCGCGGCAAGGGACCGGGTATTGTTCGTTCAGCAGCGCGCAAACTGAGCGCTCAGTCCGGCGTTGAGCAGACATGGAATCGACCTATGACCCGCCCGTCCTTCAGCGCCCTCTCCGGGTATGGGCGGTCAGTGAGCAGAAGATAGGCACTCTTTCGCAGTGCCTCGGCGTGGGGCGTTATTTCGACCCCACTCCCCTGGAAAAAATTATCGTTCCGCGCCATGGACTGAAGCGGCTGCTCGCCCCGCCGATCTTCCGTCGCTCCGAGCCTGAACCGGACATCCTGATTTCTTGCGGATACCGGCCGGAGAAACCGGTCCTCAAGGCCAAACGTGCGTTCGGCGATCGGCCGATTGCCATCCATCTACAGAGACCGGAGATCCAAGGCTACGACTACGTCTTCGTTTCGCGCCATGATTGGACCGACGAGCTCTCGAGCAGATCCAACTACTTCCCGATGGTTGGGGTGCCGCACCGGCTCAGTCCGCACGTGATCGAAGGACGGCGTCCGTCTGCGCGAGCGACCTATTCGCCTGATGACGGCAAGGT
>NZ_JBNDHT010000213.1:0-7516 GCF_056755115.1 Rhizobium sp. SVR5-2C
ATCTTGATGATATCGAGGTTCTCCGGCTCGACGTCCGGCTCGGCCAGCGCTCGCAAGAGGTCCTTGGCGTGTACGACGCCGACGATGTTGTCGATTGCCCCCCGCCAGAGCGGCATGCGGGTGTAGGGGCTCTCGAGTATGGTACGGATCACCACCTCCGGCGCGTCGTCGGCATTGATCGCCCGCATCGCCATCCGGTGGACCATGACGTCGGAAACTTCGAGCTGGCTGAGATCGAGGACACCGCCGAGGCGGTCGCGGTCCGCCTTCACCACCGATCCCTCGCGATGCAGGAGATCGACGGTGCCGCGCAACTCTTCATGCGCCGTCAACATCGAGGTTTCGCGTGAAAGATTGATGCCGAAGACCGCCAGAATCCGGCGAACGAATCCGTTGATAAAAGACGAAACCGGACCCACGACCGCGACGAAAAGCCTTATCGGAAAAGCAGCGGTGAGCGCGAAACGATCCGGCGCCGAAATGGCCCAGCTCTTCGGTAGCACCTCGGCGAAGATGACGAGGACGATGGTCATCGCAAGCGTTGCGATCGCCACCCCGGACGTGCCGAAAAGACTGAGAAACACG
Organism: Rhizobium sp. SVR5-2C; assembly: GCF_056755115.1. Lineage (NCBI taxonomy): Bacteria > Pseudomonadati > Pseudomonadota > Alphaproteobacteria > Hyphomicrobiales > Rhizobiaceae > Rhizobium > Rhizobium sp. SVR5-2C. The sequence goes on from NZ_JBNDHT010000213.1 coordinate 586, forward strand.
CTGGTCGCCAGAGAAGAAGCCAGGATGTTTGCGAGGTTGTTGCCGATCAGCAGGGCGCCGATAAGCCGGTCGCGCCGCTCGATCAGCTGGCGCACAAGACCGGCGCGCACCTCTCCGTTTGCCTCGAGCGTATGCATGCGACTGCGCGAAACCGCCGTCAGCGCCGTCTCCGAGCCAGCAAAGAAAGCTGATATGAGCACCAAGGCCACGATGGAAAGGATTTCCGGCCAGTAAACCGAAAGAAATGCCAGCGCGCCTTCGAGCATCATTGCGGGTGTTTTTCCTTGAGAAAACTCAACACTTCGGAAGCCGGCACGTCATCGGCGATGAACGACTGACCTATGCCGTGAGTGAGAATGAAGGTGAACTTTCCGTTCTTCACTTTCTTGTCCTGCGCCATTGCATCGAGAAGCTTTTCCGCCGGCGGAAGAGAACCCGGGATGTCGGACATCCGCGTCGGCAATCCAACCTCTTTCAGGTGGCTTTCAACGCGCTTGGCGTCGTCGGGGCTTGCCAGGTTCATGCGCGCGGAAAATTCGTGCGCGAGAACCATGCCGATCGAAACGCCTTCGCCGTGGACCAGGCGCGCGCTGTCATAGGCCGTCGCCGCTTCCAGAGCGTGTCCGAACGTGTGGCCGAGATTGAGGAGCGCGCGCGGCCCGTTCTCCCGTTCGTCGGCCACCACGACATCGGATTTGGCCTGGCAGCTCGCGGCAATCGCCTCGATGCGCGCGGCACCGCCAGCAAAGACTGCTTTCCAGTTCGCTTCAAGCCAGGCGAAAAAATCCGGCTTGTCGATGAGGCCATATTTCGCCACTTCGGCATAGCCGGCGCGGAATTCACGCGCGCTCAGGGAATTCAGAACGTCCGTATCGGCAAGCACCAGATCCGGCTGGTGAAAAACACCGATGAGGTTCTTGCCATGGCGGCTGTTGATCCCGGTCTTGCCGCCGACGGAAGAATCCACCTGCGAGAGCAGCGACGTCGGCACCTGCACGAAACGCACGCCCCGGCGCACGATCCCGGCGGCAAAGCCGGCAAGGTCGCCAATGACGCCGCCGCCAAGGGCGATGACGCAATCATTCCGCTCGACGCGCGCTTCCAGCACCCGGTCGCAGACGGTGATCAGGTGCTCGAAGCTCTTCGTCTTTTCGCCAGCCGGCAGCACGAGCTGCGCGAGTGCAATGCCCGCGCCTTCGAGGCTCTTGACCAGCGTCTCGAGATAAAGCGGCGCGACGTGCTCGTCGGTGATGATCGCAGCCTTGCGCCCCTTCAGACGCGATGCGATTTCCGCACCGGCGCGGGAGATGATGCCTGGCCCGATCAGAATATCATAGGCGCGGTCGCCGAGCGGCACGTGGACTTTCCGTTCGGCGGAAGCGGAGGAGATCGCATTCATGGAACTGCACTTTCGGTTTGGGCTTCAATCACGGCCTTGAGCACCTCATCGGCCATGACTTCCTTGCGAACATCACGCGACAACACCGTGACGTCGGCCTCGGCGTAGACCGGGTATCGCGCATTCATCAGGTTTTCGAGCGTCTGCTTTGGATTCTCGGTCTTCAAAAGCGGGCGTGTGTCGCGCTTGTTGACGCGCTCCCAGAGCACATCGAGATCGGCTTTCAGCCAGATCGACAAGCCGCCCTTCTTGATATGCTTGCGCGTTCTGCTGTTGATGAAAGCGCCGCCGCCAGTCGAGACGACACGCGGGCCGTTCTTCAAGAGCCGCTTCATCACCCGTGTTTCCAGCGCCCGAAACTCCTCTTCGCCGTAAGCTGCGAAAAGCTCGGAGATCGTCATGCGCGAGACGCGCTCGATTTCGTTGTCGCTGTCGACGAAAGGAATGCCGAGCTGGTGGGCGACAATGCGGCCGACGGAGGATTTCCCCGCCCCCATCAGACCGACGAGGATCAGATTGCGTGAACCGAGCGCGGCGCGAGCTCTGTCTTTCAGGCTGTCTCCGGCTTTCAGAACTGGGTCACTCATCGGTCCATTCACACTTTGTTTGCAAACGGTATCGACAAATGCGGGTGTAGCGTCAAGTCGCAGGCAAGGGAAACATGCTTGGAAAGCCGCTTCTTGCACGTAAACCCGCTTCTTCATAAAAGAGGCAGAGTTCATGGAGTTGCGAAAATGCCGACCCTTTTCCGTTTGCTGGCTGTCCTGGCGCTGATCGCCGGGGCGATCTACGGCGGCATGGTCGCGCTTGTGACCTTCGTCGAGCCGCAACCGCGCGACGTGACGATCCGCATTCCATCGGAGAGGATCAATCCACCGGCGACAGGCGCGATCAAACCGGCGAAGAAGTGATCCGATGATGGATCTGAGCCGCGCCCACGTGGAAGCATTTCTGGAGATGATGAGTGCGGAGCGCGGAGCGGCGGCGAACACGCTGCAATCCTACGAGCGCGATCTGGACGACCTTCATGCATTCCTGAACGGCAAAAGCGTGCGGTTGACGGATGCCGCCTCCGCCGACCTCGCGGCCTACCTTTCCTCGCTCGCAAGGCAGGGCTTCAAGCCGTCGTCCCAGGCCCGCCGGTTGGCCGCCATGCGGCAATTCTACAAATTCCTGTATGCCGAGGGGCTGCGGGTCGATGACCCGACCGGTGTTCTCGATGCTCCGAAAAAGGCGCGCGCGCTGCCAAAGACGATGGGCGTCGATGACGTGACGCGGCTATTGAGCCAGGCCGAAGCGGAAGCCGACGATCCTGCGCAGGGCCAATTGCAGCGAAGACGGATGCTGGCGCTGCTGGAGTTGCTTTATGCGACGGGGATGCGTGTAAGCGAGCTCGTTTCGCTACCGGTCCGTGTTCTCGATCAGGAGGGCCGCTTCCTGATCATTCGCGGTAAAGGCAACAAGGAGCGGCTCGTGCCGCTATCGCAATCCGCCGTCGCAGCACTGAAGGCCTATGGCCGGTCGCTTTCCGAAGAGCATGCGAAAGCCAAGGATCCGGTCGAAAGTCCCTGGCTTTTTCCGGCAGCATCCAAGGAGGGGTACCTGCCCCGCCAGGTTTTTGCCCGTGACCTGAAGAGCCTCGCGATCCGTGCCGGGCTGACGCCTTCTATGATCTCACCGCACGTGATGCGCCACGCCTTCGCCAGCCATCTGCTTGCCAACGGCGCGGATCTTCGCGTCGTTCAGGAACTCCTCGGTCATTCGGACATTTCGACCACACAGATCTACACGCATGTCCTCGAGGAACGGCTTCAGCAATTGGTTCAGACGCATCACCCCCTTGCCAAACAGGCGAAAAAGCACGAATAGGACCGGCGACATGGGGCAGAGCCTGGAAAATGCCCCGCGCACAAGGAACGGAAACGCACCTCATGCACAACTATCTCGACTTCGAAAAGCCGATCTCCGACCTCGAAGGCAAGATCATCGAACTGAAGAAGCTTGCGTCGGAAGACGAGAGCATCGACACGTCCGATGAGGTCGGCAGGCTGGAAGTTCGCGTCCGCGAAGCGATGGTTGATATCTACTCCAAGCTCAACGCCTGGCAGAAGACGCAGGTCGCGCGCCATCCGCAGCGCCCGCATTTCGTCGACTATGCCAAGACGCTTTTCCAGGAATTCACGCCGCTGGCGGGAGACCGCAAATTTTCCGAGGATGCGGCGATCCAGGCCGGACTGGCCCGCTTTCGCGGGCAGCCGGTCGCCATCCTCGGCCAGGAAAAGGGCAGTGACACCAAGAGCCGCCTGAAGCACAATTTCGGCAGCGCCCGTCCGGAAGGCTATCGCAAAGCAATCCGCATTCTCGAAATGGCGGACCGTTTCGGTCTTCCCGTCATCACCCTCGTCGATACCGCAGGCGCTTATCCGGGCGTCGGCGCCGAAGAGCGCGGTCAGGCGGAAGCGATCGCCCGCTCGACGGAAATGTGCCTTGGCGTGAAAGTGCCGATCGTCTCCGTCGTTATCGGTGAAGGCGGATCCGGCGGCGCGATCGCGATCGCGACCGGCAACCGGGTCTACATGCTCGAGCATTCGATCTACAGCGTGATTTCGCCGGAAGGTGCCGCCTCCATTTTGTGGCGCGATTCGACCCGCGCCAAGGAAGCGGCAACCAACATGAAGATCACCGCCGAAGATCTGAAGTCGCTCGGCATTATCGACGGCATCATTCCTGAACCGCTCGGCGGCGCCCATCGCGATCCGGAGAGCGTTATTGCCGCCACCGGCGATGTCATCGCCAACGCGCTCGCCGAGCTTTCACCGCGTTCCGGCGAGCAACTCCGCAGCGACCGCCGCCAGAAATTCCTCGCCATGGGCCGAAATCTCGGCTAGCCCTCATCATCCCTGACCGGATTGCGGCCAAACCTTGGCCACAATAGTATTATCTATAACAGTCGCGCTTGCAGGGCATCCCCAAGCAGGTCATAGGCTGGTAAGAAATTGTAAACTATCGGCCGCCTATGATTCTGGGGAATGCCCGGAGTCCAGGGAGCGGATCGGGTCGCATCGATTTTTAATGGGCTAGTTGGGAATGCGCATTCGTCATTTTGCCTATGTGTCATTGATGGCGCTGGCTCTTGCCGGCTGCAACGACGCTTTGGAAGTCACCCACACCGATCTGTCGAAGATCAAGAACAAGGTGGAACAGCCTCTTCCGCCACGTATCCTTGCGGATATGAAGGCGAAAGGCATGGACCGAAATTCGCCGATCATGGTCCGTATCTTCAAGGAAGAGGGGACTCTCGAGATCTGGAAGGCGAAGACGGACAACCGCTTCGACAAGATTGCCGACTATAAGATCTGCGCATGGTCCGGTCGTCTGGGCCCGAAGGTCAAGACTGGCGATCGGCAGGCTCCGGAAGGCTTCTACGAACTGACGCGGGCAAACCTGAACCCCAACTCCAGATATTATCTCGCGATCAACACCGGCTTTCCGAACCGCTACGACGCCGTCAACGGCCGCACAGGCTCAGACCTGATGATCCATGGCGCATGCTCGTCCTCCGGCTGCTACTCCATGACCGACGAACAGGTTCTGGAAATCTACGCTTTCGCACGCGATGCCTTCAAAGGTGGTCAGACCACGGTTCAACTGCAGGCCTTCCCCTTCCGCATGACGGCGGAAAACATGTTCAAGCACCGCCTGAGCCCGAGCTATGATTTCTGGAAGATGCTGAAGGTTGGCTACGACAACTTCGAGGTCACCAAGCGTCCGCCGGAAGTGAACGTCTGCGAAAAGAAATACGTCTTCAACCAGCAAGCCGCAGACGGCGCCGCCTTCAATCCCGCCGGCCAGTGTCCTGCCATGTCGACGCCTCCAGCCCTGACAGCGGCACTCTCCTCCTACGACAAGACTTATGTGGCCGATTATGCCAAGGCCGAAAAGAAGTTCGACGGCATGGCGTGGTACGATCCCACCGAAGCCGAGCGCAAAGCCGTTGTAGCCAAGCTGCGCATGGGCCGCGAGCTCGCTTACGCACCGACCGGCACGTCACTGCAAGCCGGCCGCATGGTCAAGGCTGCCGAGCTTGAAGAGCTGATGACGAAACCGGCCGCACCTGCGGCAACTGCCACGATGACGGCCACTGCAGCGCCAGCGCCGGCTGCACCGGCAACCGCGGTTCAGGATAACGCAACAGCCGTTGCCGCCGCACCTGCCAATGTCCCGATTCCCACGCAGAATCCGCTGGCTTTCGCCCCAGTGGCACCACCGCAGCAAACGGCCGAAGCCGCCAAGAAGCCATTCTGGAAATTTTGGTAGAGGAACTGGCCGGTTTGGACGCCGTTTCTTATGACCTGCGCGGCCTGAAATGTCCTCTGCCCGTCCTGAAGACGCGCCGCAAGCTTTCCGCGATGGCAAGCGGCAGCGTGATCCGCGTCGAAACGACCGACCCGCTAGCCGGAATCGACATCCCCCATTTCTGCAAGGAAGACGGACACGAGCTGCTGGAAACGGTTAAGACCGAAACCGGCCACCGGTTCCTGATCCGCAAGGGATAGAGCCTTTCAAGGCTCTGATCCTCAGAGCTTCATGCCGGGAATGGCAAGCGGATTGTCGTTGAGAGCCGCGCGATCCGGAGTATCGATGCGCGGCTTGCCAAGGAACGCATCGAAGAGGTCCCTGACGTAATCCTCCGGCAGATCCTTGGTGATCAGCACCATGCGCGTCCGGCGGTCGGCCGGATTCGGCCAGGCGGGAAGACGAACCGGCGGGTGGAAGATATTCTGCACCCCATGCAGGACCAGAGGCCGTTCGGGCCGATCCGAAACGGCGATGATCGCTTTCATGCGCAACAGCTTTTCACCATGCGCGGACCGCAGCAGATCGATGAACATCTCGACCGCCATAGGCTCGATCAGCTTGTCCTCGACGATCGAGAAAGACCGGATCGACGCGTCGTGACGGTTCACATCGTGGGGATCCTGATGGTCATGCCCATGATGATGGTGATGGTGATGGTGATCGTGACCATGATGATGGCCGTGCTGGTGATGCCCGTCTTGCTCGTCTTCGTCATGAAGCCAGCGGCTGACATCAGCAATCTTCGTTGCCGGATCGTACAGGCCGTTTACGAGGATTTCCGCGCTGCCGGCACCCGGGCTGTCGGCATCGATCGAAGCTGCCCGCGGGTTGAGCTGGCGCAACCGCGCCTCCAGCGCCTGCAACAGCTCTGCGGACGCCATCGACCGCTTCGATACGACCAGGCGATCGGCGACGGCGACCTGTTTTCGGGCTTCCTCGTGATTGTCGAGGGTCTGAAGCCCGTTGACGGCATCCACAACCGTAACGACGCCGTCGAGGTCGAAATTCGTGGCGATGACCGGATGGCCCAGGACGGCCTGCATGACCGGCGCAGGATCGGCAAGGCCGGTGGTTTCGATCACCACGCGCTTGACCGCCTTCACCCGGCCGGTCTGTACCGCATCCATCAGGTTCGCCAGCGTATCGACGAGTTCGCCACGCACGGTGCAGCAA
>NZ_JBNDHT010000214.1:0-7415 GCF_056755115.1 Rhizobium sp. SVR5-2C
GGTGCTGCGAAGGGTGCCGGACCTGATGTCGCCACAGCCGTTCTCGGCAAGCTCGGCATCGCGGCCGACAACATCCAGTGGGTGGTCACGAATTTCTCATCGCTCATTCCGGGGCTCCAGGCCAATCGCTTCGACATGACCGCCAGCGAAATGGCGATCCGCCCCGAGCGCTGCCAGAAGGTCGTCTATTCCGAGCCGAACACATCCTACGGTGAGGGTCTGCTCGTGCCGGCCGGCAATCCGAAGGGCGTGAAGACCTATTCCGATTTTGCCAAGGAAGGCATGAAGGTCGCGGTCATGGCCGGCGCCGACCAGCTTCACATGATGCAGTCGCTCGGCGTGCCGGAAGGCAACATCGTCACCATCGCCGCAAACTCCGATGCGATCTCGACCGTCTCGACCGGTCGCGCCGATGCCTATGCCGCGACGGGACTGACGGCCAGCGAACTGGCAGCCAAGAGCGACAAGGTCGCGATCGTGGATGATTTCAAGGATCCGGTCGTCGACGGCAAGGAAGTTCGCAGCTGGGGCGGCTTCAACTTCAATTCGGACTCCAAGGATCTTGTCGAGGCCTTCAACAAGGAGCTCGAAGCCTTCAAGAAGACCGACGACTGGAAGAAGATCCTTACCGGCTATGGCTTCACGCCCGCAGATATCGAAGGCTCGTCCGCCAAGACGACCAAAGACCTCTGCGCAATGTGATCAAGCGGATCACACCGGATATGACGGCCACCGGCCGGGGCGAAAATGGCAAAGCTCCGGCCGATCCTGTTTAGAGCGGGACGCCGGCATGTCGGCCGATAATAATGGGGAAAGTCGCGGATGCATTGGACGGAATATCTTGGCCCGCTTGCCCAGGGCGCCAAGGTCACTATCGAACTTACCGTATATTCGACCATTCTCGGCGGAATATTCTCCTTCCTGTTCGGGATCGGAAAGCTCTCGCCCAACTGGTTCGTCAAGGGCTTCTCGATCGTCTACATCGAAGTCTTCCGCGGCACATCGCTGCTCGTCCAGCTTTTCTGGCTCTATTTCGCGCTCCCGATCGCCGGTGACATGATCGGGCTCGATCTGAGGCTGCCGCCCGTCGCCGCGGGGGTGCTGGCCCTGGCGCTCAATATCGGCGCCTATGGCGCCGAGGTGGTGCGCGGTGCGATCCAGGCCGTCAGCCGCAACCAGTACGAGGCGGCGACCGCGCTCAACTTCACGCCGCGCCAGGCGCTTTTTCGCGTGGCCCTGCCGCAGGCGCTACCGGAGATGATGCCGAGTTTTTGCAACCTTGCCGTCCAGAACCTGAAGGACACGGCGCTCGTATCCCTCATCAGCCTTGCCGACCTCGCCTTCAAGGCGGAACAGCTGCGCAACTTCTATCAGGACTCGACCACGATCTACATGATCATTCTGTTCATGTATTTCGGCATGGCCCTGGTGCTGACGCTGATCATGCGCATCCTGGAAAACTCGCTCAGCCGCTGGCGCGGCTACAGGAGGTAGGCCCATGCTGTTCGGATACGAATGGGATACCGCTAACGGCGAACTGGCTTTCGCGATCTCCATCCTGCCCATACTGCTGCACGGACTTCTGGTAACGATTGAAGCCTCCATCCTCGGCTTCTTCGTCGCCATGGTCATCGGCCTCCTGCTGGCCGTCCTGAAGGGCGCGCCGTCGCGGTTCATCTCGTGGCCTGCGACCTTCATCACGGAGTTCATCCGCGACACGCCGCTGCTCGTCCAGCTCTTCTTTCTCTATTACGTGCTGCCGGACTACGGCATCGTGCTGCCGGCCTTCATGACCGGCGCCCTGGCGCTCGGCATTCAGTACAGTGCCTATACCTCCGAGGTCTATCGGGCCGGTATCGATGCGATCGATCGTGGCCAGCACGAAGCATCCAAGGCGCTCGACCTGCCGCCGCGCCGCACCTTCACGCATATCATCCTCCCGCAGGCGGTGCCGCGCATCATCCCGGCGCTCGGCAACTATCTCGTTTCGATCATGAAGGACGTGCCGGTGCTGTCGGTGGTCACCGTGCTGGAAATGCTGAACGTCGCCAAGATCATCGGTGATCAGACCTTCGACTATCTGGTGCCACTGTCGATGGTCGGCGGCCTTTATCTGATCCTGACCATCTTCGCATCCGCGCTGGTGCGCTATCTCGATATTAATCTACCGAAGGGAGGTATCCCGTTAAGATGAGCGAGCCAGTCATCGTTTTCGACAAGGTCAAGAAGGCCTATGGCAACTTCGTCGTCATCAACGATCTCGATTTCACCGTTTCTCCAGGAGAAAAGGTGACGATCATCGGTCCGTCGGGTTCCGGCAAGTCGACCGTTCTCAGGATCCTGATGACGCTGGAAAAGATCAGCGGGGGCACCGTGTATGTCGGCGGAGAGCCCCTGTGGCACGAGCGCAGGAATGGCGATCTCGTCCCGGCCGGAGAGAACCATCTCCGCGAAATGCGCAAGCAGCTTGGGATGGTGTTCCAGCAATTCAATCTCTTCCCGCATATGACGGTCCTCAGAAACCTCATGGAAGCGCCGCACGTGGTGCTGGGCCTTTCCAAGGCCGAGGCCAGGGGGCGGGCTGAAGAGCTGCTGGAGCTTGTCGGCCTCAAGGAACATGCGCAGAAATTCCCGGGCCAGCTTTCCGGCGGGCAACAGCAGCGCGTCGGCATCGCCCGGGCGCTCGCCATGCGGCCCCGCATCATGCTGTTCGACGAACCGACGTCGGCGCTCGACCCGGAACTGGTCGGCGAAGTGCTGAACGTCATTCGCAGGCTCGCCTCCGAGCACGATCTCACGATGCTGATGGTGACCCACGAGATGCGCTTCGCCCGCGAGATTTCCGACCGCGTATGCTTCTTCGACAAGGGCAAGATCCACGAGGAAGGAACGCCGGCGGAGATCTTCGGCAATCCGCAGAAGGAGCGCACGCAGCAGTTCCTGAGGGCGGTGACGGAGGGGTGAATGAGCGGTCGTGAACTGATCACGCTTGCCGATGTGTTGGCTGCGCGCGCACGGATCGTCGGCATTGCCATGCGCACGCCTCTCGTTCCCTCGCCCTTCATGACCCGAAAGGCGGGCCGGGAATTTCTGTTGAAGCTGGAGATCGCCCAGCCGATCGGCGCCTTCAAGATCCGCGGCGCGGCCAACGCAATCGCGCGTTTGCCTGCCGAAGCAAAGGGCGTCGCCTGCTGCTCGACCGGCAATCACGGCCGGGGCGTTGCCTATGCCGCGCAAAAGCGAGGCATCCCGGCTGTCGTGTGCATGTCGTCCCTCGTCCCGCAGGCGAAGGTCGAGGGTATTCGCGCGCTTGGCGCCGATGTCCGCATCGTCGGCAGGAGCCAGGATGACGCACAGGCCGAGTGCACACGCCTGTGTGCCGAGGACGGCTTCAGTGAAGTGCCGCCCTTCGACCACGCCGATGTGATCGCCGGCCAGGGCACGATCGGCCTCGAGATTCTGGAGGACCGCCCGGACGTCGCCTCGTTGCTCGTTCCGCTCTCCGGCGGCGGCCTTGCCGCCGGCGTCGCGCTTGCCGCCAAGGCGATCCGGCCGGATATTCGTGTGATCGGCATTTCCATGGATCGAGGCGCTGCGATGGCCGCGTCGCTTGTCGCCGGAAGGCCGGTCGAGGTGGAAGAAGTGCCGAGCCTTGCCGATTCCCTCGGCGGCGGCATCGGACTCGACAACCGCTATACGTTCGATCTCTGCCGGGAACTGATCGACGACATGGTTCTTGTGAGCGAGGCCGAAATCTACCGGGCCATGCAGGTGCTCTATTTCGAGGACCGATTTGTGGCCGAAGGCGCAAGCGTCGTGGGACTGGCCGCCGTGCTTTCCGGGAAGCTTTCTCTGCCGGAAGGACCAACCGCCAGCATCGTCACCGGGCGCAATCTCGACATGCCGACATTCACGAAAATCATATCGGGCGAGGACGTGATGCTCGGCGACGTTTTAATGGAAGGCACGCTTTATGGCGCATGACATCGTGATCCTGACCGAGAAGGAGCTCCGAAGGGCAGTCCCGCTCGATCTTGCCGCCATCGACATCGTCGAGCGGGCATTCGCGGCCCTCGCCACGGGCGAGGTGATCATGCCACCGATCCTTTCGATGGCGATCCCGCAGGCCAATGGGGAGGTCGATGTCAAAACCGCCTATATCCCCGGTCTCGACGGCTTCGCCATCAAGGTCAGCCCGGGCTTCTTCGACAATCCTAAAATCGGCCTGCCGAGCCTCAACGGATTGATGATCCTCTTTTCTGCGAAGACGGGCCTCGTCAAGGCTCTGCTGCTGGACAACGGTTACCTCACCGATGTGCGCACGGCCGCGGCAGGCGCCGTTGCGGCACGCCATCTGGCGCCGGCCGATGTCGTGACCGCGGGGGTAATGGGCACCGGCGTCCAGGCTCGGCTGCAGATCGAAGCGGCGCATCTCGTTCGTCCCTTCAGGCGCGTCATCGTCTGGGGCAGAGACCTTGCGAAAGCAGAGGCCTGCGCCGCCGATCTCGCGGCGCGGCTTGGCATCGAAGCGCGCGGCGAGGCGAACCCGGCGCGGCTCGTGGCCGAAAGCCAGCTCGTCATCACCACCACGCCTTCACGCGAACCGATATTGAAGGCCGAATGGCTGCATCCCGGCCTGCACATTACCGCGATGGGATCCGACCAGGAGGAAAAGAACGAGATCGACCCGAAGGCGCTCGCGAGCGCCGATCTCTATGTCTGCGACCGGGTGAGCCAATGCGAGAAGCTCGGCGAACTGCGCAGCGCGATCGCCGCCGGCCTCTGGACGACGGGAGCGCCGGCGGAACTCGGCGCGGTGCTGACCGGAAGAACCGCTGGACGCAAGAGTGAAAGCGACGTGACGATTTCAGACCTGACGGGTACCGGAGCGCAAGATACCGCGATCGCCACCTTTGCCCGCGCGCGTTGCGAGGCCCAGGGTGCGGGCAACGTGATGAATGTGTGAGATGGCTCGGTTCGAGCAGCAAGTGACGTCATGTTGAAACTCGACAATCGCGATATCGAAATCCTGAAGATCCTTTCGAGCGAAGCCCGCATTTCGAAGGCTGACCTCGCGAGCAGGATCAATCTGAGCCCGAGTCCGTGCTGGGAGCGCCTGAGCCGGCTGGAAAAGGCCGGCGTAATCAGCAGCTACAGGGCGGAGATCTCGCTGAAATCCATCGTTTCGAGCGTCACCGTCTTTGTCACCGTCGAGCTCGAGCATCATCGCTCGGACGCGTTCCAGGCGTTTGAGCGGGCAGTGAAGGCCAAGGAGGAGATCGTCGCTTGCTGGGCACTGGGCGGCGGCTTCGATTACCTCCTGCACATCGTCACCCGCGATATCGACAGCTATCAGCGCCTGATCGATCGGCTCCTGGAGCAGCCGCTGGGGGTCGCGCGCTACTACACCTACATCGTGACCAAGCCTGTGAAAGAGGGCGGAGCGCTGCCTTTCGACAGCCTGTTCGAGAACGGAAGAGAAGAAGCTGCCATCGAGGGTGGCAAATAAAGATATTTCGTCTGCCGCCAATGCCTGGAAAAGACAATTCGGCTGCCTCGTTCGAGGGATCATGAAGCCTGATCAATGGGAAGAGGTGCAGCATGGCATATCCGGCCGAAGCTCCGAAATCGCTGCTGACAGGGTTCAGCGACCACAGGCTGATACGCCAGTTCGCCTATATCGGCGGGCACTGGGTGGCTTCCGCTCGCAATGAGACGTTCGCGGTGACAGACCCCGCAAGCGGCGGCTGGCTAGGCGATGTGGCAAGCCTCTCGGCCGAGGAGAGCCGTGCCGCGATCGACGCGGCCGATCGCGCCTTTGCCGGCTGGGCCGCAGCCCTGCCGCAGGAGCGGTCACGCATCCTGCGGCACTGGTTCGAGCTGATCGTAAAGAACCGCGAAGACCTAGCCCGCCTGATGGTGCTCGAACAGGGCAAGCCGATCTCCGAGGCCCGCGGCGAGATCGACTATGCGGCATCCTTCGTCGAATACTATGCGGAGCAGGCAAAGCGCCCGGATATCTCCAGCGTGACCTCGCATCTACCGGATGCCGAGATGGAAGTCTGGCTGGAGCCGGTCGGTGTCGCGGCGCTCATCACGCCCTGGAATTTTCCGTCCGCCATGCTGACCCGGAAAGCCGCCGCGGCCCTTGCCGCAGGATGCACGGTCATTACGCATCCGAGCCATGAAACGCCCTATTCGGCGCTCGCCCTTGCCGAGCTTGCCGAGCGGGCGGGATTTCCGGCCGGCGTCTTCAACGTCGTGACGGGACACGCTGCGACCGTCGCAGAACCATGGCTTGCCGATCCTCGCGTGCGCGCGCTTTCCTTCACCGGATCCACGGAGATCGGCAGGCTGCTCTATGGGCGTTCTGCCGATACGGTGAAACGTCTCGTGCTGGAACTGGGGGGCCACGCCCCCTTCCTTCTCTTTGCCGATGCCGAGATGGAGAGAGCGGTTGACGAGGCCGTGAAGGCGAAGTTCGCCACCTCTGGCCAGGATTGCCTGGGCGCCAATCGTTTCCTTGTCGAGCGGTCGGTTTACCAGGACTTCTGCCGCCGGTTTGCCGATCGCGCATCGGCGCTGACTGTCGGCGCCGGTCTTGATGACCCCGATATCGGCCCGCTGATGAACGAGAAAGCGGTGCTGAAGCAGGAAGAGCAGGTGGCCGACGCGCTGAGGCGCGGGGCGCGACTTCTCGCGGGAGGAAAGCGCCACGGCAAAGGTCCGCTCTTCTTCGAGGCGACCGTTCTCGTCGATGTTCCGCCGGACGCGCTGATCATGCGGGAAGAAACTTTCGGCCCGGTGGCGGCCATAGCGCCGTTCGACGGCGAGGAAGAGGCATTACGATGGGCAAACGATACCGAATACGGTCTCGTCGCCTATGTGCATACGCTGGATCCGCGCCGGATCTATAGGGCGAGCCGGAGCCTGAAATACGGCATGGTCGCCGTAAACCGGACGAAGGTCACCGGCGCGCCTATCCCGTTCGGCGGAATGAAACAGTCCGGACTCGGCCGTGAAGGGGCGCTTCACGGAATGCAGGCCTTCATGGACGTGAAATATGTCTGCCGCGATTGGGCATAACAGAAAGGAAAGACCGATGCTGACAAACGATCAACTCGACAAGTGGGATCGCGAGAACTTCCTCCATCCCTCGACCCATCTTGCCCAGCACGCGCGTGGCGAAAGTCCAAACCGCATCGTGACGGGCGGTTCCGGCGTCTATATCGAGGATCGCGACGGCAACCGCCTGCTCGATGCCTTTGCCGGGCTCTATTGTGTGAACGTCGGCTACGGCCGTACCGAGATCGCGGAGGCGATCGCGGCGCAGGCGAAAGAGCTCGCCTACTATCATGCCTATGTCGGCCACGGGACGGAAGCTTCGATCACGCTCGCCAAGATGATCCTGGACC
>NZ_JBNDHT010000215.1:0-7251 GCF_056755115.1 Rhizobium sp. SVR5-2C
GTCCTGGAGTGTGCTTTCCGGCGAAGGCGATCCGGATCACGCGGTAAAGGCCATCGACGCGGTCATGAACCGTCTCGTCGACAGGGAAGCACGGATCATCCGTCTGTTTACCCCGCCTTTTGCCACGTCGGCTAAGGATCCGGGTTACATCAAGTCCTACCCGCCGGGTGTCCGTGAGAATGGCGGCCAATACACGCATGCCGCCACCTGGGTGGTCATGGCGCTCGCCGAACTCAACCGAGGCGACGATGCGATGGCCTGCTTCGAGCTTCTGAATCCGATCAACCACTCTTCGGATAGGGCCTCGGCTGAACACTACCGGGTGGAGCCCTACGTCATCGCTGCCGACGTCTATGGCGAAGGGGCGCTGAAAGGGCGCGGAGGCTGGACGTGGTACACGGGTTCTGCGGGCTGGCTGTACCGGGCTGCGGTCGAAGGCATTCTCGGTATCCGATTGAAAGATAAGCGTGTCTTCGTTCGCCCGGCGCTGCCGAGCGGCTGGGATGGCTTCACGGCGGAGATCGAACATTCGGGTGAGAAATACCGCATTTCGGTCTCAAAATCGTCCAATCCGGACGGCTACACTCTGTCTATCAACGACAGCGAAGTCGCCGATCCTAAATCGGGATATCCGCTCGGATAGCAGCATTTTCCACGCGCTCACTCCGGCGATTCGTTGTGGCCAGAAGGAGGAACCCTTTTGGCCACAACCGCGTTTGCAAATCAAACCAGGAGACACATCATGGCGGCTTTGCCGAAGAATCCGGTCGGCGCTCGGTGCATGTCCCACTCCCCCGCAAGGCCACAGCGCGATACGAGACTTGATGTCTTGCGGGGCCTTGCCCTCATCACGATTTTCATCAATCACGTTCCCGGCCAGATACTCGAAGATCTGACGACGAAGAATTTTGGCTTTTCCGACGCGGCCGAAGCCTTCGTGCTGATCTCGGGTATTGCCGTTGGCCTTGCCTATGGTTCAGGCTTCAAGGTCGGCCGGCGGCTGGAGATGGCGAAGAAAGCTGTGAAGCGCGCTTTCACACTTTATCTCGCCCATATGATCACGACCTTCATAACGCTCGCATTGTTCATCTGCGGCGCCTGGCTGTTCCACCGGCCGGGATTGCTGGTCGAGATCAATATCCTCGCCGTCCTGATGAACCTGAAGGAAGGCATCCCGGCCTTGCTGCTGCTCGGCCACCAGATCGGCTACAACAACATCCTGCCGATGTACGGTGCCTTGATGCTCATGGTGCCTGTGATCCTGCTCCTGAACTCGATCCATCCGCTCCTGGCGCTCGGTGTTTCGGGGGCCGTCTGGCTGCTTGCAGGCATCTATCAGATCGCTCCGCACAACATGCTCATTGCCGACTACTGGTTCCTCAATCCGCTGTCCTGGCAGTTCATTTTCACGATCGGCATCGTCGCCGTCATGCATGTGAAGCGCGGCGGCAGGCTGCCCCAGCACCCGGCCCTGTTCATCCTGGCCTCGGGCTATGTAGCGCTCTCCTTCGCCTGGGTGGTCGGCCACCTCTGGGCCTTGGGGAACTCGCTTGCCGCGCTTGGGCTGCCGCCGGTTCTCACCGGTTTCGACAAGACCTTCCTGTCGCTGCCGAGACTGCTGCATGTTCTGGCGCTCGCCTATCTGGTTATCAATATCCCGGCGCTGTCGAGCGCGCTGCGCCGTCCGGCGGATCATCCGCTGACGATCATCGGCCGTCACTCGTTGAACATATTCGTTGCAGGAACCATCCTGGCGATGGTCGGGCAGGTGCTGCTTTACGTGACCAACCACGACCAGATCTTTGGGCCTGTCCTTGTTATTGTCGGCATTGCCGTTCAGTTCGCCTATGCCTATCACCTCGAGCGGAAACGCATCGGCGGCAGCGCGAAAACCATATCGATGGGAGGAACTGCTCCCATTCCTGTCCCCGTCCGCGTCAATGAGGACCAGAAGTTTTATCGCGATAGCCGAAACAACTAATTGCTCTGGTGTTCGGCGCAGGGTCTGCGCCGCCGGCACCGCTGGTGCTCGCAGTCAGGGGCTTCGTAAGCAGGGCTTTGGCCGAGAAAAACAGTCTAGACATGCGGACATTCGGCATATGTTCCAGACCTGACACCTAAAACCAGTCGCCGGCAGGCGGCTGCCGGACTTGGGTCGAGTTGCGTCCAGGAAACCTCGAGCGGCCAGCCGGTCCCAAGAAGGGAAGGCAAACGTTAACCACACGAGCCTAACAGTCTCATGGAAACATGGATCGATTCGATGGCATCTTCTTTCGACACTCATTTCGCTGCGCTGACCACGAGTGAAATCGTGATATTTCCGAACCGCCCCCGGCCGGGCGATATCGAGCGCTGCGCCGCGGCTCTTGATGATCTGCATGGGGAAGCGGCTGTCGCGTTCTGGAAGGCGGAGTGCCGTCTGCTGGCGGATGAGCTGACGCGATGCGGGTTGGGCGAGGCGAAGATACGGGAGCGCGTCCTATCTTTCCAGGCCGCAGTTCAGGCTGCGCTGGTGGAGAGGCACCAGATGCGGGCCATAGCCGAAAGCCGTGTAGCGCAAGACAGAAAGCGCCGCAGCGTCTAACCATCCTCCGCCTCAACTCGCCGGCCCCGGCGCCATACATTTCTTGCGCGTTCATCTATTCTAGGGCGTTAAGTCCGTCGTCGACTGACGCGCCCATTAGCGGACCACCAAATGGAAGCTCACCAACAAAAACGGCCGGAAGTTTCCTTCCGGCCGTTTCAGTTCGTCTTTCAATTTGGTTAAGCGGCTTCGGTCGTATGAGCCTTGCGGACTTCTGCGTCCGTCAGGATACCGCTGGCGCGAAGCAAGGCAGCGAAGCGGCCGTTGCTATGGCTGAGCTCGTCGAAGCTGCCCTGCTCGACAACGCTGCCGCCGTCGAGGAACAGCACCTTGTCCGCTTCGCGTACCGTCGACAGACGATGCGCAATGATGAAGGTGGTGCGGTTCTGACGGAGGTTGTCAATCGCAGCCTTCACGCGGTTCTCGGTTTCCACGTCGAGCGCGCTGGTCGCCTCGTCGAGTACCAGGATCGGTGCGTCCTTGAGGATGGCACGGGCGATGGCGACACGTTGGCGCTCGCCGCCCGAGAGTCTGTTGCCGCGCTCTCCGACATGGGTCTCATACTGCTCCTCGCGCGTCTCGATGAAGTCGGCAGCGGCTGCTGCTTCGGCAGCGCGGCGCATGTCCTCTTCGCTGGCACCTTCGCGGCCCAGGCGGATGTTGTCGCTGATCGAACGGTTCAGCAGACCCGCATCCTGGAAGACGGTGGCGATATAACGGCGTAGCGACTTACGGGTGATCTTGGTAATATCGTGGCCATCGACCAGGATCTGGCCGCTGTCCGGATCGTAGACGCGCTGCAGGAGATTGACGAGCGTCGTCTTGCCGGCGCCGGTCGGGCCCACGATCGCAACCGTCTGGCCAGCCTTCACTGAGAAGGAGACGTTATGCAGGCCCTGCGACGAGTTGCCGAAGCCGAAGGAGACGTCCCGGAATTCGACTTCGCCCTTGACGTCCTTGATGTCGGCATTGCCCGCCGGCTCTTCGCGCTCGCGGACGGAGTCTTCGAGTACGTAAAAGTCTTCAAGCTTGGACCGCGCCTCGAAAATCTGCGTTGCGAACTGGCGCATCTGGTCGAGACGCGAGATCAGCAGGTTCGCAAAGCCGATAAAGGCGATGACGTCACCGATCCGCAGCTCGCCGGCCTGAACCATCAGCGTGCCGATCACCAGGATGATCATCATGGCAATGGTCGATGCCATGCGGTTCAGCGCGCCGGCAATTGCCCACCAGTCGAGCACCGGGTACTGAGCCTGCAGCAGACGGTCAGCAAAGCCTTTGAGCGCCCTGGTTTCAGCTTCGATGCGGTTGTAGCTGTGCAGTACCGAAACGTTGCTGATCGAGTCGCTGACATGCGAGAAGACGGTGTGGTAGTGGTTCTCGACCGAGGCCTGACCATCCTTCGTGCGGCTCATGACGATGCGGCCAATCAGCCAGTAGGCGAGGCCAAGCACGACCAGGACGCCTGATAGTCGCAGGTCCATGGACATGGCGGTCGGAACCAGAAGCGCGATTGCGACGGCGGTCGACAGGTGATTGCGCATGAATTCGAGCCAGAGGCCGAACAGCGTTTCACAGGCGCGCAGCAACGTATGCAACGCATTCGATGTGCCGCGCTGGTGATGCCAGGAGAGCGGCATGGAAATGATGCGGCCAAATGCTTCCGTCAACAGTGTAGCGCGGCGCCCGTGGGCCAGCCTATCTGCCTCACGCGCCACAAGGACGAACGCAATTGTATTGAAGACGGCAAATCCAGCCCACATGAAGAGGATCGGCTTGACCTCACCTTTGCCCGAGATGGCATCGATGATGCGACCGAACAGGATAGGCTCGGCAATCGTGATCGCAGCTAAAACAATGTTCGCAACGACCACCAGGGATACGCGGAGCTTGTAAGCGCCAAGGTAGCGCAAAGCTCTTGCATAGACCTTGAATAACGACACGGCGTACCTCTTGTGTGCGATCTGCAAAACGGGATGTTGCGATGCTATAAAAAGCCACCTGAACCGACGATTAACGGAGCGTTCAGATGATCCTTATCTGCGGGGTGCGACGAGATGACTCGATCGGCAGCTGTTCGGCCAGCTAAAAGTGCAACAATTTCCACTTGCATTTAAACCAAGCATTAGCACACCATAAAATTTAGTAGGACCCGTTGGTAATGACACCACTATTCCTGATTCGGCGAGCTGATCGCCGTCTTCAGGCCGCCCGTTGCCGGGCAGGGGGCACTTGTGAATATTCATACATTAGTTCAGTCTCTGGTCGTGTTCGATGAATGTAAGCAACCAGAGGGTGTTGTTGAGGAACTGCGGCGAGCCGTCCACCTCTACGGTTTCGAATATTACGGGCTCCTTCGTCACCTGAAGCAGAGCGAGGAACCTTGGCGTCTGGTCCTTGCCGGGCATTGGCCCGAGAAATGGCCACAAACCTATATTGAGAAAAAGTACGTCCTCGTAGATCCTACGGTGCGCTACCTGGCTCGGGCGCAGAGACCATTTCGATGGAAGGAGAGCCTTGCGGCCTATCGGCGCGACCCAAATCAGCGGCGGATGGAACAGATGATGGCGGATGCGCATGCCCATGGCCTGCGCGACGGTTACATCTTTCCCATTCACGGGAGGAACGGCGTGCTCGGAAACCTAAGCGTCGGCGGCGGGCCAGTTGAATTGTCGCCGGTCGAGATGTCGCTATTCGAAACGATCGCGCGCAAAGCCTTCTGGCGGCTGCTTGAGCTCAAGGGTGAAGCGAAGGCTCTCGAGAGCGCGACATCGCTCGAGATGCCGCTGACGCGGCGCGAGATGGAAATTCTGCATTATCTTGCGGAGGGGCTGACCTCGGTTGAGATCAGCAAAGTGCTCAAGATCTCCAACCACACGGTGGATTGGTATATGAATGGACTTCAGCAGAAACTGAAGGCCAAGAACCGCCAGCAAGCGGTGGCGCTAGCCTTCCGGCACGGTCTCGTTACATAGCTCTCCGGAAGTTCTACCGGAAGGAAATTGAACTTTCCGTGACAGCACGTTAAGACTTCTCTTCGCGGGTGCAGCATTGCCCGTTTCAATGCCGTGAGGAGACTGCATTGCCCATTTCCAAGATACTGGTCGCCAATCGTTCCGAAATTGCCATCCGCGTGTTTCGCGCGGCCAATGAACTCGGGATAAAAACGGTCGCCATATGGGCGGAAGAGGACAAACTTGCGCTGCACCGCTTCAAGGCGGACGAGAGCTATCAGGTGGGCCGTGGCCCGCATCTTGCCCGGGATCTCGGGCCGATCGAAAGTTATCTTTCGATCGACGAAGTGATCCGGGTCGCAAAACTTTCCGGCGCCGATGCCATCCATCCCGGATACGGACTGCTTTCCGAGAGCCCGGAGTTCGTGGATGCCTGCAACAAGGCCGGCATCACTTTCATTGGTCCCCGGGCCGATACGATGCGCCAGCTCGGCAACAAAGTGGCGGCACGCAATCTGGCGATCTCGGTCGGCGTGCCGGTCGTTCCGGCCACAGCGCCGCTGCCGGACGACATGAAGGAAGTCGCCCGCATGGCCGAGGAAATCGGCTATCCGGTGATGTTGAAAGCCTCCTGGGGCGGCGGCGGCCGCGGTATGCGCGCGATCCGCGACCCGAAGGATCTCGCCCGCGAAGTCACCGAGGCCAAGCGCGAAGCGATGGCCGCCTTCGGCAAGGACGAGGTCTATCTCGAAAAACTCGTCGAGCGTGCCCGGCATGTTGAAAGCCAGATCCTCGGCGACACGCATGGCAATGTCGTGCATCTCTTCGAACGTGACTGCTCGATCCAGCGCCGCAACCAGAAAGTGGTCGAGCGCGCGCCGGCGCCGTATCTCGCCGAAGCGCAGCGCCAGGAACTCGCCGCCTATTCGCTGAAGATCGCCCAGGCGACGAACTATGTCGGTGCCGGTACCGTCGAATACCTGATGGATGCCGATACCGGCAAATTCTACTTCATCGAAGTCAACCCGCGCATCCAGGTCGAGCACACGGTGACCGAAGTCGTCACCGGCATCGACATCGTCAAGGCGCAGATCCACATCCTCGACGGTCACGCGATCGGTACGCCGGAATCGGGCGTTCCGAAGCAGAAGGATATCAAGCTCAACGGCCATGCGCTTCAGTGCCGGATCACCACGGAAGATCCGGAACACAATTTCATTCCGGACTACGGCCGCATCACCGCTTATCGCTCGGCCTCCGGCTTCGGTATTCGTCTTGACGGCGGCACGTCCTATTCGGGCGCCATCATCACCCGCTACTATGACCCGCTTCTGGTGAAGGTCACGGCCTGGGCGCCGAACCCGCTGGAGGCGATCGCCCGCATGGACCGTGCGCTGCGCGAATTCCGTATCCGCGGCGTCGCCACTAACCTCACCTTCCTGGAAGCGATCATCACGCATCCGAACTTCAAGGACAACAGCTATACGACGCGCTTCATCGACTCGACGCCGGAGCTTTTCCAGCAGGTCAAGCGTCAGGATCGCGCGACGAAGCTGCTCACCTATCTTGCCGACGTGACGGTCAACGGCCACCCGGAAGTCAAGGATCGCCCACGGCCCCCTGCGGACATAGCAAGACCGGTCGTGCCCTACACCAACGGCGGCGGCATTCCAGACGGCACGAAACAGTTGCTGGATAGGCTCGGTCCGAAGA